>JAYUXG010000498.1:0-8174 GCA_043753125.1 Saprospirales bacterium
TGTTGTCGCAATCAAAAGTCAAAATAGCAATGAGTATAATAAGAATTTTCATTTTATTCAATTTGTTTGATGTTATTGTGTGGTTCCCAAAATGGCAGCGAACGCGGGCACTGACTACGTGGGCGCGCTTAGTCGGCCATGTGAGATAGTGCATTGTTGGCACCATTATATTTATTCGATGCCGCGAACGTGCTGCGCTAAGTTATTGACCCTGTTTGAGATATTAGCAGATCAACCCTCTGTTTTTCTCCCACGCTCACCTTAAACCGTTCAATATTCATCTTGCCCGTCCGATGTCCGCCAAAAGCCCCTGATAACCAATATTTTATATTCGACGCCACGCGGGCAATCTGCCAAAGCCGAAGCTGAATCTTGCGGGCGGATGCCCCTAACTATCTGTCGCCAAGCCTGCCCAAAATCCCCAAAAGCCGCTGAAAATCAATATTATATCCATGTCGCGGCGACGTAACGACGGGCTATCCGCCAAAATCAGAGCAGGATCTTGCGGGCGGATGCCCCGAACTTTGCGCCGCTTTACCTGCCCACAATCCCCAAAAGCCGCTGAAAATCAATACTATATCCATGTCGCGGCGGCATCACAACGGGCTATCCGCCAAAATCGGAGCGCAATCTTGCGGGCGAATGCCCTGCACAATTCCCCGCCAAACAATCCGCATCAGCCAAAAGCAACGCACTTTCACCCCTCACCAAGCAAAGGCCCTTTTTACGTGGCCAAGCAGTGGAACCGATCTTGCGGCGGAGGGGCAGTCGCCCGAGCGGCCGAGCCGGGACTGAGAAAAGTCAACGTGACCAAGCTGTTGGACTTCCCTTTCCGACTGCCCTGAAAGCCTAACCGATGCCAAACAAAAGTGGGGCCGCGCCAAAAGCAGCGCCCAATCAAATTTCCCCCTATCGTTGGTGCGAATACGTCATACCCGCAACTAACGATTAAGTAAAACCCGCATTGCGCCTTTTACTTAATCGTCCGTTGCGTGTATGCTGCCAATGTACGACCTGCGCCCCCGCCTTCAGCAGTAGGGCTGAAAACGGGGGCGCAGGTCGTCATTATAGCGCGGTGGTGTATTTCATTAGATTTTGTTGTGCGCGGTAAGATATGACGGTTATTTGCCAGGTGCAACCAACGGGCAAATAAAAATTTTCAAATGGTTCAGGACTTCCTGAATATAGCCCAAGCCCTTTTCAAACAGGTGGGTCGGCAAAGGAACGTCGTGAATTAACCATATAAAACCGCTGCTTGTTTGCCTACCGAGTAATCGTATATAGATAACATCAGGGTCTGGTTGACGCTGGAACCATCGATACTGACTATTGAAGATGCCCCGGATGAATTGCCGGTATTGGTAGCCCAGGTGGCTGAGTTAAACCTATTATAAAAAACAAGGTTGCCGTCGTTTTGCATGATCAACCTGCCAGGCATTTGTGCATGCTCCGGTGGTGTGCTGAAGGCTGACCATAAAATTTTGCCCTGCTTGTCTTTTAATACCGGCCCTATTGTCTGGTCGTTCGTAAGGGTGCTGCTGCCGTCGAGGGCATACAGGTTTTGCCCGGGCAAAAGCGACCTGTTGCTACGGCTATCCAGTTTATTGACGCTCAGCATTTCGCCCAGCAAATTGGATTGGAAAAGGTTCTTTATCGTATCGGTATTCCAGCAGTTGCCTGAATAACCCGCTGCCGACATCAGGATCATGAGTTTGGCAAACGCAGCCATCGGGGTCATGTCGGCGGGACTGAGCGCGCCTACTGCCGGCAACCATGCTCCCGCGAGATAGGCACTGTCATTAATTATGCCGCTTATTACTTGGGTACAATCTACAATGATCACGCCCTGCTCATTGACTTCCTTCAAGGCGGTATATATGCTACCGCTGGCGGCATTGTCCGGATTTCCGGATGGGAAATTGCCTTCGCCGTACGATTCCAAAATGAGTCCCTTCAATTTCAAACCGGGAAGACTATGGATCAATTTGGCCAAAAAACCATCGGGAGGCGACGACATGGTATAGTAAGCCGGAAAAGCGTTTAGTTGCATCACCGGAAACGCATTGATATGATCCTGAATATACTGCAACTGCTGACTAATATTGGTCCGTACTGAAGGATTGTCGAGTGAAACCGCATAACTCACCGGATCAGGTAGAATTATGTTCATGTCCAGGCTAAGGCTTACTCCATATTCGCCAAGACTCGGAAAATTGGGGGATGAAAACGCGTTGAATTCGCTCGCATTGGTTTTTACAACACGGTTGCCCCGGTACAGCTTGTTTTGAAAGTAAACACAGACTTCAGGCACCCCGGTTTGCGCCGCGGCCAATGCACCGCACACGTTCTGGAATGCATCGGTATTGAAGTTAATGGTCAGCGCGTCCCTGGATGTGGTCTGGTAAAAAAGCGGAACCTGCGAACCGGTAATAATAACTGGTTTTGAAAGCGCGCCCGTAACGATGCCTTTTTTATCAAACGACGACAGTAAAAAAGGAAGGGCGGTACCCGTAAAATCCATGCTATCGGTGCCGTGCAGGACAACCCAGCCATCATATTCGGCATAATGGTCAAGAATATAATTTGCCATCAGACACCAGTCGCTCGGTTGCAGGTTGGTGCTGTCCAACGTGCCATAGGTGGGCGATTCGGGAAAAACCAGATCCTTTATATACGTAATGTTTAGGTTGGGGATTCCCTGCATAAAAATCGGGTTCAACAAACTGGTGCAGGCATCTGCGAACTGCCCGGCGGTCATAGGGTTCAGCGGATTGCCCACGGCGCTAATGGTGCCGCCTGTATTCAGTACTGCGATATTCATAAATTCAGAACGATTTTAATGGTTAACGATTAAATTTTCAGCGCACCGGATCTCTGCTTCTATGGCCCCTTCAATTCAGGCAATTTTAAAAGACGTGGCATCGCCGCCAAAATAGTAAGCTTTTTCACAAACCGAGAATCGCTGATTTTTTTAGGTAAATCCTTAGCCCTTGCCGCCACGTTTGGCCAAGTCTTTAGCAAGCTGGTTTACGTATTCCTGGGTTAATTCGGTTCTAGTTGCGTTCATTTCTGCTGCATAGGCTAGTAGTGCAATCACACCAACATTAGCTTCTTTAGCTGCTTGATTAAAAAGAGGTGCATTTGTATCATTGAAATTATAGACTCCCAGGGCTATTTCCTCGACACTAGGATTAGGAAGGCTCTCCTTTATTTCACGCTCCATATAGGCTGCACCTTCTAAGACTTGTAAAAGATCGACATTATTAGCAGAAACATTACCAATGGCGTGAAGAGAAGCAACGATTGCTTCCAATTTTACATTTCCTGCACATCTTCCCATTCCCCTATATGTACAATCAAGAATAGAAATTCCAGAATTTATGGCAGCTAAAGCATTCGGAATAGCAAGATCCATCATATTATGATTGTGAAATGCTAAGCGACTTGAACCAAGATCTACTTGTTCACGAATCCTATTGTAGATTGCCTTTACTCGTTCTGGAGTGAAATTTCCGACACTATCTGATATATAAATAAAACTTATGTTGTGCGACACCGCTTCTTTGATATCTTGTACTAATTTATCCGAAGAAACCTCAGTTGCAGAAGTAAAATTTGCAGTAGTTAACATGTTTAGATTGTGAGCTTCATTTAACAAACCATATGAATTTTCTTTTTGGGCATCTGTGATTTGCGGAAAAAATCTAATTCGAATCATAGAAACGCCGCAATTATGCATTTCTTGAACATCTTCGATTTTTACAAAATCGGCTTCACACATAACAGCAATTTTAGCATCACTTCCTCTTACAGTTTCTACCATTGCTTTTAGGTAGTCGTTACTACATTTACCAGATAATCCAAAAGGTCCAGGACCAGCAATTTTACCAGGATAATTTCGATATCCAACTTCGATATAAGACACTCCTGCCAGGGCACTTTGCCGTGTGATATGTTTTGCTTGCTCTAAACTGAAACCCCATTGGTTGAGCCAGCCTCCATCTCGAAGAGTACAGTCGAGGAGGCTGACAGATGGAATGGGTGGAAGGCTTACAACTTCTAATGCTGCTCGAATACCAGACTCGATTGCACCTTCAATCCATGCCACCTTAAATGACAAAGAGTCTCCGGCAAAAAATAGATTTCCGATTGGTTCTGCTAGTGCAGCCAAGTGAATGATTTGTTCAGGAAAAATCATTGCCGCTTCACCCATGCTAAAATCATCCTGATCCCATGAGTATGATTGGCCGCATACAAAATCGTTTTGTAAATCAGATAATGGAATGTCAAAAACTTTTGCCACATTTTCTAAAGATTGATCTATACGTTGTTGCGGATCAAGGCTATCCCATCCCCTTGCTGCTCCAGCCCAGGTATAGGATGCAATCAATATCTTGCTGTTTTCATCAGAAGGATAGTACATACTGCGAATAGGTAGGTCGGTACAAGTGCTTCCGTTATCAAAGTTGTAATCCTTCCAAAAAGACCTTTTGAATTCTAGAAATATTTTGGTTGAGGCAGAAAAATTAATCTCTCTTAATGCAGTCTGTTTTTTTTGAGCAAGGGGTGGATTAAAATTCATTCGTCTAATAGCGGGTGGTGTTGCTGTGATAATAACTGCATCAAAATGTTCTTCTTTCCTTTTAGGAGTTGAACTCTTAAAAATTTTGTCATTGCCAGATGAGTTTTCAACTGCGTGTGAAGTTTTCCATCCGATATTGAATGTGCCGTCTTCTTGACTATTAATGTCTGTCACAAAGCTGTTCAATCTAAATTCGACTAATTCATTTTTTTCAAGTCTTGATCTCATTGCCTCAGGTAACATTGAATTTCCTCCAACTATTCTGAAATATGTTGAATTTGGACTATGATCTACCGCTTCAACGAGTTGTTGTAAAAGTGAAAGGTGCATACGGGCTTCTAAATACAACATTACACCTATCATAGTGGTGGCCCCTTCAGAATATCCTGCGACATCGCGCAGAAAAGTATATACAGAATATTTTCCGTATAGAGAGGCCACTCTTTTCCAGTTTTCTAATGTGCTTCGGCCTAATTTATCGTCGACTATATCCATTAAAGGTTTTAATGCATTCATCCAAAGATCATCGGCTATAAGACCTCTTTCTTCTTTACGCAATCCTTCGAAGCCAAGTATATCTGGATTTTTCTTGTATTCAGCAACGGTACAACGTACCCCATTGACAAACATCAAATTGTTATCATTCTTATCATGATTGATAAAGGGGACAATCCTTAGATTTAATTGCTCTATAAGTTTAAAAACGAGTTTATAGTCTGATAGCAAGCGCATAGCTCCAGCCTCACTATAATCATCGGTATTAGGAAAATGTACGGTGTGAATTCGTCCGCCAATCCGATTTGCTGCTTCTAAAAGTGTGACTTTGTAGCCAGATCTTGAAAGCAAATCTGCAGCCATCATTCCAGATATACCAGCCCCCACAATACAAATGTTTTTTTGAAATTTTGCGGTCACTCTTTTGGGCAGACCATTAGCGATAAGTTCTTGATAATAGGCAATCATATCGTTTGATCGGCAATTACTTTTTGTAAAAATCTCTGGGAGCATATCCCAGGTAAAAAAATCGTTTGTGCTCATATTAGTAAATTTTATGTGTAGGTTACAAGTTGAAATACTTTACCCGATTAATTATACTCTCAGACATCTTGAGAGATACTAATTAATTTTCGACATTCTTTGTGCTGATCGAAAAAGCTTATTTGGTGATGCATCAAAGATAGTTCACTCCAGAAGAGCGAACTATTGGGAGTAGATTTATTTCACAAATATTTGACGTTTGGATGTGCGCATGTGAGACGTTTAAAAGGTATTTTCGCACATTCGTTGTTAGCAACAGAACTTATACTATTCTGTTTTGATTATTTTCTTTATGGTTGATTGATTTCCTTTTTTTAATTCAAGATAGTACAGGCCACTTGAAAAATCGGAAATGTCTAGATATTCCCTACTTTCCAACAGTCCATCCAATATCAAGTCCCCCATTGAATTTAGGATGCGATATCTTAAATCTCCATTATCACCACTTCCGATATATAAGATGCCAGTGGTAAGATTTGGAAAAACCCGGACATCCTCTTTTTCAGTAAATGGCACTTTCACGGGTGATACCCCCGCAGGCCGTATTAATTTGTGATATGCTGTTGCAGCCGGTTGCGTTGTTCATGCCCATTAAGTTAAGCTAATGCAATAAAGCGAGAGACGACCTTTGTGATAAATACCACTCTATCATGGGGCCGCCTCTCAGCAAATACTTTAGAGCCGTACGGCTCATGGTTGCAAATATAGTCAACTCGCCCGAACTTTATTTTCATCGTCCTGGGGCTGATTTTACCCGGCGTCGGCTGTTGAAGATTCCGGACCATACTGACCCCTCATACCGGAAGATATTGGTTCTTCGTCACTTTTGGTGGTACCCGCCTTGTGCAGAACAACATTCGGTCCCAATAATTGCCAAACTACTGGTGCACAGGTGCTTTAACTTAGAAGGGTCAGGCGCTCAAACATTGGTACCACCAAAAGTGACGAAGAACCAGTATTGCCAGAATAATCAAAGTGATCGCAAACGCATTTTTGCATACCCGCTATGAGGCCGAATCGTTCATCGCCACATGGCATGTCCATGCTGTCCCCTCAGATGTGCTCATGATCTACGACCGGGGCTATCCGGCCCAGGTCATCCCTTGGCTGCACCGATACTTCGGCTCCAACTGTTTGGTCAGGCTTACGCTAACACATTCAAATATTGTCAAAGAATTTGTGGCCTCAAAAAAGAGGCAAGTCATTGTATGTGAAACACTTAACCATAGTTCAAAGCGGATGTTGAGAGCCTTGGGCATTCCATTCAGCACCAGCGAGACATTTGAATACAGGCTTGTCCGGGTTGAACTTTCCACCGGAGAAACCGAGGTGCTGCTGACCACCCTTACCGACCAGAAAAAATATCCGGCTAGGGAATTCGGCCCGCTTTACCACCGCCGCTGGGGCGTAGAGACCTGCTTCTTCTCGCTCAAAAGTTTGCTTCAACTGGCCCGTTTTTCTGCCGTCACCGTCAACAATGCCTGGCAGGATATTTATGCCACCCTGATCGGGTACAACTTCCTTTCGGCCATCCACCATTCCATGCAGGACGAAGTGAAAGAGATCAACGCACGCCGCCAAACACCCTGTCAACCCAATCGAAATGTTGGCATCGGCATACTCAAGTCCTTCATCGTACGCCTGTTCCTGCGCCCACGCGAAAACCTCGAAACCGAGATCGCACACTTGAAGCGTTACCTGCTCAAGTGCCTTGAGCCCATCAAGGTCAAGGACCGCCCCAGAGAACCAAAAATGATGCGCCTCGGCGAGCGACACAACTGGGAAGGCAACTATCGCCACGCGCTCTGATTTTAATCGTTTCTTATACCGCCATGGTGCTCAAAAGATGTTTGGGTCAGCCTCCGCTATATCTTTACTCAAAGAACATCCAAACTGAAATGCGTTGGTCTGTACTGCCAACATTCCTATTTACTTAAAAGGTAAATTTTCGAGACATTATGAAGTGCCTTTACTGCTTAACTTAATGGGGTTGGTGCATTGTTGGCACCATTATATTTATTCGATGCCGCGAACGGCTGCGCTAAGTTATTGACCCTGTTTGAGATATTAGCAGACCAACCCTCTGTTTTTCTCCCACACTCGCCCTAAACCGTTCAATATTCATCTTGCCCGTTCGATGTCCGCCAAAAGCCCCTGATAATCAATATTTTATATTCAACATCACGCGCGGATATTTTTCAAGCCTGGAAACAGATGATTTGGGCGACTGCCCCAAACCAAAACCCACCATGCCTTCCCGCTGTCGCCAAAAGTTGCTGATAATCAATATTTTATATTCCACATCACGCGCGGATATTTTTCAAGCCTGGAAACAGATCATTCGGGCGACTGCCCCGAACCAAAACCCGCCAGGCCTTACCGCTGTCGCCAAAACCCGCTGATAATCAATATTTTATATTCGACATCGCGCTGGGATATTTTCCAAGATCGGAGAACGGTCTTCCGGGTGGCTGCCCCGAATCAAAACCCGCCAAGCCGACCCGCAGTCACTAAAAGTTGCTGAAAATCAATATATTATATTCGACATCGCGCT
>JAYUXG010000499.1:0-3340 GCA_043753125.1 Saprospirales bacterium
GAAAACCCTTACAGAACCCATGCCACCACTCAAATCGGGAGTTTTCATTTGAACCAATTGCGCAGCTGTACCACATTGATTTTTTTAATAGCTTCCAAATACCTGCACTATTAACCATGCGGGGACGACGATTGTGGGCGCACTTGTCCGGCCAGCCACCTGGATTTGTCCGAACCTATCCAGCACATTTTTCCTGGCGGTGCATGGAGGCGACGTTCTTGCTGGCTGACTGCCTTTACCTGCCGGAGCTGCTGGTGGGCCTCCATCAATTTTTCAAACCGAACACCCGCAAATTGACCCTGCGCGAGATAGCGTTGGCCCGTAGCATTTTTGGCGAAAGTATTGATTATCAAAAAGTAAGAGTAGACGAGCAATCTATTATTGGCTGTCAAAAACACCAATTTGCCTACGTCGGTTTCTACGTCATCAATGCTTGGGGGCCGCTATCCGACCCGCACTTCATCCACGAAATGGTGCATATTTGGCAGTACCAGCGGTTAGGGTCGGTCTACATCCCCCGGGCCTTGTATGCGCAGCGGACGCGCGAAGGCTATGACTATGGCGGCATCGCGGGGCTGCGGTGGATGGCGGAACAAAAGAGAGGACTGGCCGATTTCAACTTTGAGCAGCAGGGGGACGTGGTGGCGGATTATTTCTGTTTGCGGGAGGGCTACCAGCCACGGTGGTGTACGGGCCAAGAACAGTGTTTGGCAGATTTTGAGCAGGTGTTGGCGTTTTAACGCAGTATGCTGGCGCAGGGGGCCTTAATTTTTCCCTTCCTTTTTCACCTTCTTTTCCCGTCCCATCAGGTCCTTGCCTTTGTTGTTATCCAGCACCGGCTGCGGGAAAGGAGGCGTCTCCTGGCTGTCGTGGAAGACCTGCACCACGTATTTCCAGCGGCCTTTTTCCAGTTTCAGGCCATCGTAGCTGCCGTCGATGACGTGGGTCGTGCCGCGTCCAAAGGGGCTGGGCAGGGCAATCAAATGATCGAACAGTACCATTTGGTATTCCTCGTCCCAGTTCACCCGCACGGAAGTCTCGGCGGAATACTCGAAGATCAAGCGCTGCTCGGGCAGGTTAGACTCGGCATCCTCCCGCTCAAAGACGGGTGCCCCAAAAATTGCGTTGCCAGTCTTATCAAAACTCAGCACATCGATCACCTTTCTTTTTTCAAAAAAGGAAAAGGCATCATAGCCAAACAGCAGGTATTTACGACCCTCCCGGCCATCGAATTGCCGGAGATTGTAATACAGCGCGCCGTACCAGTTTTCCGGGGTCAATTGATCGGACACTGGCAAATACTCCAGTTCGGCGTGTTTGTCGCGCAGGGCAAAGAGTTGCAGTGCGCGGCTGTTGCGCTGGATGGCCCCATAGTACCGGTAGGTAGAATCATTGACGAACAATTGCCAGGTAATAATGCGAAAGCTGCTGTCCGGCGGAGCCAAGATGGACAGGCTCTTCAGCCGCGAGAACGGATAACTAAAGGAGTTGTCCACTTTCAGCGCGCGCACCAGGGCGGGGATCAAGGCCCGGCAAGCAGCAAAGCGTTCCGTTTCGATGGAATCGTTCACCACGGCGTAGGCCAGCACGCCCAACGTGTCCTCCATTCGGCGCAACTGTTCGATGGCGGGTGGTGATAAGCGGCCTGCGGATTCGGACTTGGAGGATTGGGCTTGGCCCAGAATAGGCAGTAATAGCAAGAAAAAAACGGCCAAACGGCATAAATAAGGGGACATGGACACAGTAGGCTGGATTTGAAACGACTGAAAAACGTTGGCCTGCCCCGAAAATTGCGATCCGGTTCAGCCCCGTGCCTCGAGTTTCTCCAATAACCACTCGTGGTTCACCGTGCTGGCCCTTTCCCGGTTGATTTCTTCGCGCAGCCGCTCCAGGCCCAGTTTGTCGCCTGGCACCAGCCGCATCAGCCGCCGCGTATACTTGATGAGATTTAAATAACTCAAACGCCGGGGCTGCGGCAGCTGTTTATGGCGGCTAAGGAACACCCGGAACGACTCGGTGAACGTATCCAGTTCGTCCATTTTGTCGAGTTCGTAGTAGGTAATCAGCAACATCATTTTACTAATCAGGTTATAGCCAATGTCTTCATATTCAATAGTTTTTAGCAATCCCAGCACCTGGTTATATTTGCCCTGGAAGCGGTAAACGCGCGTCAGATTGAAAGTGTAGGTATTCTCCCGGGTATCAGCAGGCAAATACTGTTTATAGCGGCCAATGAAATCCTCGGCCCAGTCCAGTTTGCCCAACCCCAGGGCTGCCGCCACCATGTTGTTGAACCGCCAGGCCTTCAGCTCCCCTTTCACGATGAAAATACCGCGTTCGAGGGCATGCTCGAACAAGTCGAAGTATTCCTGCAAAAACCCGCGCTTGCCCTGGTTCACCTTGCCGGTGCAGTAGTGCATCGCCGAGTCGTACAGTTCGATGGCTTCCTGCTTGGGCATAATCGCCCCATATTCTTCCAACGAGCGGCGCAGGTCGAAGTAGTGCGCTTCGTTATCTTCCTCGTAAATGGTCAAAAAAGCGTGATAGTAGATCGTCAACTGCGGTGCGTCGGCGGGCGGGTGCTGGCGCAGGTAGGCCAGTATGTCGTCCATAAAATCCAGTTGGTACACCTCGTTGCTGGTCTTGCGCTGGCTGAGTGCTGCGCCATACAGCCTGAGCTTTTCGATCCAGTAAAAGATGTCCAGATTATGGGCAATCGCTTCGAGGTTGGAGCGGACGTCCCACTTGACGTCGTACTCCAGCAGGGCATAGCAGCGACGCTCCAGCACGTAGGCCAGGAAGTAGGCTTCCAACGATTGGTAGGGCTGTTCAATACGGTGACGGGCGTCGCGCAAGGCACTGTTGTAGAGTGGCTCCAGTTTACGATCCACTACGAACTCTAAAGTGGCCAGTGCCTTGCGTTCGGGGTGCTGCTCATATATCTCCTGCGCCAAAAAGCCTTCCACCAATCCCAGCAGGTCGGAACAGTATTTCCGAAAATTCACGTCGTCGTAAGGGACACCGGGGAAAAGTTTTTGCCAGATAGTGGCCCGGCGAAAAGTAGTACGGCCCAGTTCGATCTGCCGCAGCAGCAGCTCGCACAGCTGGCGCAGCGGCTTGCTCTGGTTGAAATAAGGTGAGTGTACATAGCGCCCCAAACGCTTGGCTTCGACGGCGTCTAAACGCTGTAAAACCTGGAAAACCTTGTTGCTGTAAGGTTCGGCAAAAAGCTTCAAAATATGCTGGTTGGAGGCAGAATCGGGCATAAGCGCAAGTAAATAATTATGAGGCAACGGTAGTTTTTAATTAGGTAACGGTAGTCCATTTTTAAAAAATTCGT
>JAYUXG010000500.1:0-8153 GCA_043753125.1 Saprospirales bacterium
TATTGCGCAGGTCAATTTCCTTAATTTCCCCGTTGCCGTACTGGATTTCGAGTTTGTGCATATTGATCGGCGCATTTTTGACACGAACCTGAATAGCCGTGAAAATGCCTTCCAGCCGGGTGGCAATGATTTCGTCCTTATCTAGGTCGTAACTGACATCCCGGGTTCCGATTTTTTCCCAGGTGCCGGACTTCGATTTACAACCGTCTGCTTGGGAAGACATGAGGAACAACGCGGACAAGGCAAGTGCCATGAACCCCATGCTGCGAAAAATTTTAACTTTCATAATCTGAAGATGAGTGGTTAACGGTAAAAGATTTAGAGGGCGGTTGAAAGGGGGTACCTTCATTGCTTTTAATAATGATTTACTGCTGCAACCAGGGGCTTTGTCATGCGCCCGGTACCGGAAGGGAGAAAATTTATCGCTGCGGATTAAAAATCTGATCACCGGCGTTTTAACGGCAGTCAGGCGGCAGGTAATGATTTTTACAAAAAAAGCGTGCCGGTTGCTTCCATGCTGACCAGATCAGGGTGGTTGGAAAAGGTGATACACGAAGACGTGGTCGTAGCAGCGATCACCAAAGAGAGTGCCGCCGCTTACTTTCCATTGCATAGAGCAACCACCGTTTTTCAGCATCGGCTGCCAGTCTTGCCTGTATTTCAGTCCAGGCAGTCAGTACCATTGTCGACATCCGTAATCAGTACCGCCGGGAGGGGTTCTTTCCAGGAATACCGCTTCATGGGGCCATTGATAAACCCTTTCATCTGGACACTTAACGGTGGCCGGAACCGATAGGCCGGAATATCTTGGGAAGATATTTTCCCGGCCGCTACGGCCGCTACAGTGCTGGAAAACTCCGAGCTGTGCCGATTAAAATGTTCATCCAGCGAAAAGATGCCCTGGGGATCGATCCGCCGGTTGGGTTGCGTGACCAAAGTATCCCAATCACAGCAATCGATCAAGGGATACCAGCACAGGCCGTAAAAATCTATTTGCCGTTCCGTCAATATGCTGGCTATTGCTTCACACTGTGCGAGCATATATTTAAGCCAGGTGATCCGGTCTGTGATACATCCCCGGATATTGGTTTCCCCCAACATGATCGGTAATTGGTAACGTTCCACATACTGCAAGGCGATCTTTGCAAAACCCACCGGATACAGCGTTTGCCGTCGGCGGAATCCTGCTTTCTTTGTTTTCTTCGTTACCCACTCCAATTCCGAGTGCGCATAGTAATCCAGTCCAAGGCAATGAATAACTGCCGGGTTCTCCGCAAAGGGAGTGATGTTGGCGGGCGTCATGCCTTTTAGAAAATCCTGGTACAAAGGATGGTTGGAATTTATTCTGCCCAATAAGAGATCGAGCAGTTGGAACCGCTCCAAGTTTCTTTGTTTGGCAAATTTCCGGGACGCCGGGTCATACCCCCGGTGTACTTCGCAGGAGTCCATCCACCAGTGTTGCACGCCTTTCTTTTCCAGCAGCAAACTAATATCGCGAATAGCCTGGGCTACTGGTAACAACATCTGATAAAAGGTTTTCCTTCCTTTTTTAAAGGGATACCAAATGCCAAATTCTCCGCAAAACATCGTCGTGACCAAGGCCTCGTTGATAATTGTATACTTCGTCACCCACGGATAATGTTCCATCAACTGTTGTACAAACTTCGTGTAAACTTCCACGAAATCCGGATGCGCAAATCCACCGGTGAGCCAGCTGGGAAAGCTGGTGTGATGTAACGGATCCAAAATGGGTTCTATGCCCATTTCTTCCAATGTATTCATGTACGGACCGAACCAGCTGAAGTCATACTGCCCCTTTTCTTTTTCGATGCGATGCCAGGGGGCGGCAATCCGCATACTGGTAATGCCAATTTTATGCGCCAGTGCGAAATCCTCTGCATACTTAATATCGTGTTCTGTCTCCCCAAGCACGTCGATGGCATCAAGGGACATCGTACGATCCCTGGTTTTTGGAATGATACGCGTCGGCTCGGGTCCGGTGATGACTTTAAAATTAGTGGCATCTTGCATCATGAATGTTTGTTTTTTGGCGAAAATTTTTTTAAAAATACTCTTTCTATAAAAACCATGTGCCGTCCCAAGCTACATCGGAACGGCACCTTAGTTTTTCCAATTTGCAGGTTTTTGAAATTTACGATAGGGGAGGGGAAATGTATTATTTGAAAAAAAACTTATTTTGTGGCCCAAACCAAGAGGCTTCCAAGCCCCTCACCTTGTCAAAACATAGCTACAACATGGCGGCAAAAACAGAAAAACAACTGCTTCAACTGCTGAAAACCATCGAAGGGAACGGTTCGTTTGCTACTTCGGCAGTCAAAAACTTTGTCCCTCCAGGCCTGCACATCAAAGGCCTCGGCGAGATCGGTTTCCCTTTAAGCCCGATCTTGGCCAAGGAGATTATCAGGGTAGCCAAGAAGGCCCCTTTTGGGAAGGGTCGCCGCACCGTCATTGACCCAACGGTGCGCAGTGCTTGGGAGATCGATGCCGACCAATTGTCTTTCCACCATACTGACTGGAAAAAACTGATCGAGGAGATCGTGGCCGAGGTCAAAATCGGACTGGGTATGCCAGAGGTGTCCGTGAAAGCCTCTTTGTACAAGTTGCTACTCTACGAAACCGGCGATTTTTTCCTCCCGCACAAGGATTCGGAAAAAGAACCGGGTATGTTTGGCACCCTGGCCATTGGCCTGCCCTCCAGCCATGCGGGCGGGGCACTGGCGGTGCGCTTCGACGGCCGCGAAGCAGTGGCCGATTTTTCGCCGACGGCCAGTAACTATAAAATCCCTTATGTGGCTTTTTTCGCCGATTGTGACCACGAAATAAAACCTGTTACCTCGGGCTATCGGGTTGTGCTGGTCTATAACCTGGTGTATGCGGCGGGAACCAAAAAGACGGCTGTTCCAAAGATCGCCACCCAGGCAAGCGAAATAGCGAACCTTTTAAGGACTATGGCCAAGACCAAATTGGATAATCCCAAAGTAATATTGTTGGAACACCAGTACACACCGGCCAATTTTTCCCTGGCGAGCCTGAAGCAGCACGACCAGCCAAGGGCGCAAGCCCTGCTGATGGCTGCCGACCAAGCGGGTTATTTTGCCCGCCTGGGGCTGGTCACACATTACCTGATGGGCGACATGGAGGAAAAAAACTATGGTTACCGCGGCCGCTCCCGCCGGTATCGGGACGACTATGAAGAGGAGAACAGGTTAGGCAGCGGTACGATGGGCGAAGTGTATGAAACCAGTACTTCCATCAAACACTGGGCCCACGAAACCGGTCCGGGCTTGGGCGATCTGTCGATAGAGAAAGAAGATTTAATTACCGATGAAACGCTCGGCAAAGGAGAGCCTATCGAAAAGGAAGAGGAAGGCTACACCGGCAATGCGGGCATGACCATAGAATACTGGTACCACTATGGCGCAGTCGTTTTGTGGCCGGCCGATCAGCATACTGCTTTGTTGTCCAATAATACTATTTCCGTGCAGTTGCAATGGCTGGAGTATTACTTGCAACATTGGGAAAACAAAGCCCTGCGCTCCCAGGAATATGCGCGGCAGCTGCTGGTTGATTTTAAACAGGTGGAGCTGACGGAAATACAGCATACGGACTTGGATTTCAGTGTGGTCGCCGCTGTTTTGGCAAAATTGCAAGATCAAAAATTTCTGATCAAGGGCGGTACGGAACTGTTGACCACCGTGTTTGGCTGGATTTCGGTGGAAGCGTGGATCAACCTACTACAGCACTATCCCCCCGAACTTTTCGCCCCCGTTTTCAAAAAAGCCGCCGCTACGGACGAGGTGCTGGTTATTGATCATCTGTTAAATACACTGGTAGCACTAGAGGCATTGGATGAACATTCCCTAAATGTGTTTTTATCGGGCCAAATCCGCGATCTTCCGCAGATTATCAATAAGGTGGAGTTCTCTAAGTTGGACGGCCAACACTATTCCATGAAAACCGAAACCCGCAAAGGGACTATTACTGATATTCTGGACAAAGTTTTATGGTTCAGCGAGCACAAACCGGCTGGCGAGGCTTGGGTAAAAGATGCCTTCCAAGCGATTACCCGCTCCCTGTCACGCAAGTACGTCAACCAAGTGCTGGCCGTGGTCTTGTTGCAGCGAAAGCATCCGCACAACGCGCTGGCCAATGCCTTGCACGCCGTCTGTATTCGGGAGGTAGCGGGCCGCACGGCCATCAAGCCTGCCCCGCCGCCCGATTGGACGCGGGAAGTGCCAAAATCGGAAAGTTACTACCGGGAAGTATGGGACATCCTCCGGCCTTTTCTGGCCTCGCCCACGGAGAGAATCTTTGAATATCGGAAAGCCGAAGCCTACCGCAGCCAGATGGAAAGTGCTATCAAGAGCAGCAGCGTTGATTTAAAAATGGAAACCCTTAAAAACGGATCGCCCTATATCTTGAAACTGACAAAAACCCAGGTAGCCTATGAAAAAGCCCTTGGCAAGTGGCAAGAAGATGTGGCCCTTTTGGAGCAGTTGAACCTGACCTAACAATTTATAGTTAGTTGCTGAATCTTGCCATAACTATCTACAAAAGTGATACCCCGGTTCGTTCAATCTCTCTGGTAAACGGGTCGCCGGACGAAAAGTAATCGGTATTAAAAGTGTGGGACTCAATCGGTATGTATTTGTCTTTGCTGATCATGACCTTTGCGAAATGTTTCAAATCGAAATACCCCATCCCAATAAATTCATCAGCCACCAAAGCAAGATCAATGTCCGAGTAAGGGCGTTGTTCGTCGCGAACATACGAGCCAAATAAAATGGCCTTTTTCAAAGGAAATCCGCTGGCAATAATAGCCGTAATAAACTCGCGGGCAATGCTTATGGCAGATTGCTGAGTAACCATTCGTAAAGTTTTTCTGCTTCTTTTCTAATAAATGCGGTTTGGGGTTCTTGTAAAATCTTGTAAATATTAAAACGATAATCTGGATACCGTCCCTCCATTTGAAAGGTATTCATCTCTTGTAAAAACATGGCTTGAGCATCTGTAAGCACCAAAGTGGTTTGTTTCGCCAGTGCTCGAAGATTATGGATGCGTGGTGGATGGTCCGTAACATTGTCCACCACCCACTGCGCCTTCAATATCTTCTCCAAGGCCAAATGGGTAAAGAAAAGGCTTTCCACAAAATCTGTCGTTTCAAACAAACGCTGAGCTACCTGTCGGCTTTTGGCCACTGATAATTTCCAATACTCGACGTGGTCGGCTTTCAGCATGAGACCCCCAAAGATAGCGGATTTCCCACAAACAAGATGGGCCTTAACGGTGCCGCTACCTCGCGCCAACTGCCGACAAATTTTATAATAGGGTAGTAAGCTTGGATAGCCGATTCTTTGCACCTTTGAGCGCAACACCACCCTTCACTGCAAAATCAGCAAGCATCACCATGAAGCACTTCCTTGCCCTCGCTGCCCTCACCTTCCTCTCCCTCACCTTTGTCGGCGACCCCGAAGGCGAGCTGCGCAAACCCGAAAACGCCGTCAAAAACCTGATTGTGGCCGATGGGCTCGCTGCGCAACTGTTCGCCTCCGAGCCGATGCTGACCAACCCCACCAACCTGGACGTGGACGACCGTGGCCGCGTGTGGCTGTGCGAAGCCTACAACTACCGCCCGGAGGTCAATGGCAACCCCGTCCACCCCGCTGGCGACCGCATCCTGATCTTGGAAGACACCGATGGGGACGGAAAAGCCGATAAAAACACCGTTTTTTACCAAGGACCGGAGATCGCAGCACCGCTGGGCATCTGGGTAATGGGCAACACGGCCTTAGTGTCGCAAAGCCCCTACCTGTGGTTGTTTACCGACGTGGATGGCGATGACAAGGCCGACCGCAAGGAGATCGTGCTGCAAGGCGTGGGAGGCAAACAGCACGACCACGGTCTGCACGCCGTCGTGTTTGGGCCGGATGGCAAAATTTACTTTAATTTTGGCAATGCCGGGGAGCAATTAATGGACAAAAACAACCAGCCCATTAAGGATCAGGACGGCAATGCGGTGGACCCGAAGCACTATCGTCAGGGTATGGTGTTCCGCTGCGATGCCGATTTTACCCACTTCGAAGTAATGGGGCACAATTTTCGGAACAACTACGAGGTGGCCCTCGACAGTTACGGGACGATGTGGCAAAGTGACAACGACGACGACGGTAATAAAGGCGTCCGCATCAACTACGTGATGGACTATGGCAACTACGGCTACACCGACGAGATGACCGGCGCAGGCTGGCAGGTGAACCGCACCAACCTCGAACCCGAAATACCCCACCGCCACTGGCACCTGAACGACCCCGGCGTAGTGCCCAACCTGCTCCAGACCGGCTCGGGTTCGCCTTGCGGGATGTGCGTGTACGAAGGCGACCTATTGCCAGAGGTGTATCGCAACCAGCCCATCCACGCCGAAGCGGGCCGCAACGTGGTCAGAGCTTATACCAAAGCACCCGATGGAGCAGGCTATAAAGCGGACATCGTCAACATCTTAGAGAGCAAGGTCGACCAGTGGTTCCGCCCCTGCGATGTATGCGTCGCCCCGGACGGTTCGCTGTTCGTGGCCGACTGGTATGATCCCGGCGTGGGCGGTCATGCGGCTGGCGACCAAAATCGGGGGCGCGTTTTCCGGGTAGCCCCACCCAGTGCGGCGAAGTACGTCGTGCCAAAATTTGACTACGCTACGCCCCAAATGGCCTTGTCCGCGTTGGAAAACGCCAACCTTTCGGTACGCTACCGCGCCTGGAATGCCCTGCATAAAATGGGCGAAGCGGCGGAACCAGCACTGGAAAAAGCGTATGCCCAAACCTCCAACCATGCGCTGCGGGCCCGTGCTTTCTGGCTATTGGCCAAAGGTAAAAATGGTATTCACCACGTCCACGCCGCCATCCAGGATGGTAATCCCGACTTGCGCGTAGCCGCTGTGCGTGCCGCCCGGCAAGGTTGTGCGCCGGTGCTCGCAGTCGTGCAGTTGCTCGTGGGTGACTCCAGCCGCCAGGTACGTCGCGAATGCGCCCTGGCCCTGCGCCACTCGAAAGACCCTGCTGCACCAGCCCTCTGGGTACAACTGGCCCGCCAGCACGATGGCCAAGACCGTTGGTACCTGGAAGCCCTGGGCATTGGGGCCGATGGCAACTGGCCGACCTATTTTACCGCATACGCCCGGTTGTTGCCTGCCGATGCACGGCAATACACGGCTGCCCAGCGCGACCTCGTCTGGCGCGCCCGCTCGGCCGCCGCCGCGCCACTGCTCGCCCAACTTGCCACGGACGCGAAATGGCCGCTGGCCGATCGCTTGCGTTACTTTCGCGCCTTCGATTTTCATGAGAATAAAGAAGCCGCCTCTGGGGTGCTGCTGGGCATCGTGAAAAACAACGCAGCCCAGCCTGAACTGCAACGGCTCGCGCTCCGCCATCTGGACGCTTCCTTTGTCAAAACCAATCCGGAGGCGAAAGCGGCCCTCCTGAAACTCATGGCCGGTTTGGAAGGTGCGGACTACCTCGAATTTGCCGATCGCTACCAACTGGCCGAGGAACACGCACGGCTGTTCAGTATGGTCTTGAAAGGCCAAAACCGCCATAAAGCCGCCAACGTACTGCTGGGCAGTGGCGCAGGAGCGGCCATGTTCGACAAAGCTCTCCTTAACCGTACTGACGAGGAGCAAAGCCTGGCCTTGTTGGATGCCATCCGGTGGTCAGGGGGCCAACGGCAATTGGCCTTTTTGCAAAAGGCTGCCTTTGATCCAAAGCGCAGCGACGTGGTCCGCCGCACGGCATTTGAATACCTCGGCAACTCGGGGGGCGGCGAGGATGTAGTGCTCCAGTTGTTGAAGGACAAAAAGATAGCGACCCGCTTCGTTCCCGCCGCCGTGCAAGGGGTGAGCAACGCCTGGCGAATGGGCGTGCGCCTCGAAGCCCAACGCTATCTTGGTGGCACCCAGACTGGTGCCACCAAGCCGGTGCCGGACATCGCGATGTTGACCAAACTGTCGGGCGATGCCGCTGCCGGCCAAAAACTCTTTGCCCAGCAATGTGCCAACTGCCACCAGGTCAATGGCGTGGGCATCAACTATGGACCGGGCCTATCGGAAATCGGTGCCAAACTGCCGAAGGAAGCCCAATATCTCG
>JAYUXG010000501.1:0-3333 GCA_043753125.1 Saprospirales bacterium
TGGAAGACCTGCGCACTCAAGAGGTAAAGACCCTCGACGCACCGCTCATTTTTGCCACCGATGGGGCATTCAGCGCAGTCCGCTACGCCCTGCAACGCACGGACCGCTTCGATTATACCCAGCAGTACCTTGAGCATGGTTATAAAGAGTTAACCATCCCGGCGGCGACCCACCCGGACGAAGGCCCTTTTTTCCCCTATCGCATGAATCCCGGTGCCCTGCACATCTGGCCGCGCGGCAATTTTATGGTCATTGCCCTGCCCAATGCTGACGGCAGTTTCACTTGTACCCTTTTTTTGCCCTTTGAGGGAGAGGTTTCTTTTGACCGATTAAAAACCGACGACAGTGTGCTGGATTTTTTCCAGTCTTATTTCCCCGATGCCCTGACCTTGATGCCCACTTTGTTACAGGATTTTCGGCAAAATCCGGTCGCCTCGTTAGTTACGGTGAAATGCAAACCCTGGCAGTGGCAAAACCGCATTCTGCTCCTCGGCGACGCTGCCCACGCTATTGTGCCTTTCTATGGGCAAGGCATGAACGCGGGTTTTGAGGATTGCACCATTTTAGATGCCCTGTACGAAGATTACAAGGGTGATTGGTCGCAGATTATCCCGGCTTTTGCCCGGCAGCGACAGCCCGACGCAGATGCCATCGCGGAGTTGGCGCAGCGCAATTTCTTGGAAATGAGAGATTTGGTAAGCGATCCGCGTTTCTTGCTGCGCAAAAAAATTGCCGCCCAACTTCATGCCCGTCACCCGGAATTTCTCCCGGTATATTCTATGGTGACTTTTGGTAACACGCCTTATCACTTGGCTTTGCAAGAAGAAGAGGCACAGAATCGACTCTTTGCACAAATCCTGAGCCTGGAAAATATTGAAAGCGAGTGGGACGGGCCAGCCGTGGAAGCAGTCTTTCAGGTTTGGCGTAAATAGTGAGTGACCTACTTTTGTTATTCTGCCGGAATCCGTCCGCTCTACAACGGGAGGAAGGCCGCGTTCGAGTGTCCGCAAGACAGGCGGACCATTACAACAGGACAAAAAGCACCGGCCCGCTTATACGCTATACTTTTTAATAAATTTATCACTCTTCCGAAACCATGTTCATACATTTGATGTTGATACACTCAATTCATAAACTATCAATCATATTTCAACATTAACATCCAATGGCATCGACAAAATGGACCATCGACCCTGCACACTCCGAGATCAACTTTCGGGTAAAACACATGATGATCAGCACCGTGACGGGCGGGTTTTGAGATCAATAGCGAAGTAAACCGCAAAGATTTTGGCCTGGTTTGGGGGGCAGTGACCGAGACTGGCGGTATTGTACTGGCCGATATGGTCCGCATTCACTGCCACGTGGAGTTGATTAAGCAACAGCCGCAGGCCTGAGAAATAAATTGGCAAATTAGCAATTGCGATCAACGCAATAGGCAAAAATTGCTCCCCACTAATTTTGCACAACTTATTGGAATAATCAACATAAGTCATCCCGAATTTTGCTTGGAAAAGCCCTCGCCGTAGGCTCATAGGGATAATTGGAACGCGAATTGGGAGAGATTTGAAAAAGGTGCGTGACGGCGCGGCATAATTGGAACGCGGATGACGCGGATTGGCACGGATCAAAAAAGAAAATCTGTGAAAATCCGCCCAATCCGGGTCATCCGCGTTCCTATGGTGTCCCGGTGGGCGACCCTATTGATTTTCAAAAAATCTGGGATGACTCATGTTAACTAGTTGTTGGTCAAACATTTAAGTCACAAAATAGTCTCCGCTCGTTTTTCGGCCATGCGCTCTTTCATCTTGCGCCAACTCGGCCCAATAAGACGGTTCAAGCCCTTGTCCACCACGTAGTGGGTAGCGATGTTGGCCAAGCCGCGCATCCGGGCGGGAATGGAGCCGAACGACCGCAAACTGATCGAGTAGCCGCCGTCCGTGTACTCGATATAATGCCAGTAACCGGATGGAATATAGACCGTTTCGCCGGGCTCCAGCGTTACTTCGTAGCCCTTGGCAAAGGCGAGTGCCGGGTAGCGGAGGAAATCGGGCCGGTTGATATCCACATAACTGGCTACCGTAAACGGGTGCCGGTACAGCATACGGCTTTGATCGGGTGCGAATAATATGACCCGCTTGCGGCCATGAATCTGGTTGAGAAATACGTGGCTCATGTCAATATCGTAGTGCAACGCCACTTTGGAACCTTGCCCGCCGAAAAACATAAATGGCAACTCATTGACGAAACCATCCATGATGGTTGGAATGTGAAAGTCTTTGCGCAACTCCGGCGTGACCCGAAAGATATTCCAGAGAAAAATGCGCAAATCCGTCGGCCCCGACTCTAAGATTTCCAGATATTCCCTAAAAGAAATAACCCGGTCGGGACTCATGTAGCCTTTGCCAGGCTTGGAATAATTATTGGATACCACCGGCACCCGTAAATGACCATAGTTGGTTTTAAAATAATCAATGGTCCATTTCTGACGGGCTGGCCACTCATCCATCAGATCGGTTAAGACCACCGGGATCATCGGCTCCAGGAATTCGGTCGCAAAAGTGTCGGGTTGGAGACCGCTACGGCGCTCGATGGGCTGTAACTCCAGCATACTGCAATTATTTTTGTGTGAACGAAAGCGCACGATAGAAACACGCTGGGATTAGTTCCGCGACAAAAGTACACATCAAAAGTAACTGCGGAAGCCCTACTTTTGCCAAAATTTGCCGCTATTTATGCCCGATAACTCATTAGACCTCGCCGCGCTCCGGGAAAATTATGCCCGCCAATCTCTGTCCAAAACCGACGTGCTGCCCGATCCGGTGGAGCAATTCACGGTTTGGTTTCGCGAAGTGTTGGCTAGCCAATTGCGCGAACCCAACGCCATGACCCTTGCCACGGCCACGCGCGCCGGACGACCCAGTGCGCGTACAGTGCTGTTGAAGGGCTTCGATGCTGCAGGATTTGTTTTTTATACCAACTACGAAAGCCGGAAGGGGCAAGAACTGGCCGAGAACCCACAGGCGGCCCTGCTATTTACATGGCTGGAACTGGAACGGCAAATCCGTATCGAAGGGCAGGTGGAAAAAATAACCGCTGCCGAATCCCTGGCCTATTTCCAGAGTCGTCCCAAAGCCAGTCAGATCGGGGCTTGGGCCAGCCCGCAAAGCCAGGTGGTAGCCAACCGGGCCACGTTGGAAGCTGCCGCAGCGCAGTTGCGCGACCAATACGCCACCACAGAGGTCCTGCCTCTGCCGCCGTCTTGGGGTGGCTACCGTTTGCGTCCCACTGCGTTTGAGTTCTGGCAAGGTCGGCGCAGCCGTTTGCATGACC
>JAYUXG010000502.1:0-8129 GCA_043753125.1 Saprospirales bacterium
ATACGGCCCAACAGATTGCAGGCACTGTCGTTAGCCAAGCAGCATACCCAATCGGAAGGCACTTCCGAGGCCACATTGGCCGACTCGAATAAAAGCAGACCAACCGGAGACCAGTCGAATAGATGTAGTTTTTTATCTTCCATGCCGACGATATTGGTGATTGGGTGCTTGGATTAAAATTCATATTTATTCAATATTATAATTCTTCAACTTATTGTACAATGTTTTACGGTCTATACCCAGCATCTGGGCGGCCTTGCTTTTGTTGAAGCGTGCCTCTTGCAGTACCTGCATAATCATATCGTACTCAGCACTACTGGCCACAGCCTTCAGGTCGGTCTTTTCCGGGATGGGAACTCGGCTGGCCGATGCTGGCACCACTGTCGGTAAAGCCACAACGGGCGGTGGAGGCGGCGTGATCATGATCGGTTGGTACTCAAGCTTCTGCTCCGGGGAATCATCTATTTCTAAACGGGCATAGTAGGCAATCTCAAAGGGCAACGATTTTGCCTCCACGAAAGGGCCATCAGTCAGCAGGGTAGCGCGCTTGATCACATTTTTTAGCTCCCGCACGTTCCCGTACCAAGGGTATTGCATAAAAATCTGCACCACATCGTCGGAAAACCCTTGGATCTGCTTGCCCAGTTCGCGCGAGGTATCTTGTAGAAAGCGGGTAGCAAAGAGCATGATATCGTCGCGGCGTTCCCGCAGGGGGGGCAGCTCGAGGGTGAACTCGTTGAAGCGGTGGTAGAGGTCTTCGCGGAATTTTCCCTTGCGGCAGGCTTGCCACAGGCGCTCATTGCTAGCCACCAGAATGCGTACGTCGAGGGGTATTTCCTTGGCACTGCCGATGCGCTTCAAGCGACGTTCCTGCACGACCC
Organism: Saprospirales bacterium; assembly: GCA_043753125.1. Lineage (GTDB taxonomy): Bacteria > Bacteroidota > Bacteroidia > Chitinophagales > Saprospiraceae > M3007. The sequence continues at coordinate 882 of JAYUXG010000502.1, forward strand.
GCAACAGAGCCACCTGCACATCATAGGGCAGGTTGGTGACCTCATCCAGGAACAGGGTGCCGCCGTTAGCCAGCTCAAAATGGCCGATTTTGACGTTCAGTGCCCCGGTAAAGGCCCCTTTTTCATGTCCAAACAGCTCACTATTGGCCAAGTCCTTGGAAATAGCCCCACAGTCCATCGCCACGAAAGGCTGGTTGTGGCGGGGACTCCGGTCGTGGATCATCCGGGCAATGGATTCCTTACCGGCTCCGCTTTCTCCGTAGATGATGACGCTGTAGTTCGTCGGGGCCACCAAATCGATCTGTTTGTACAGTGCCTGGGCCTGTAAGCTATCGCCTACCACATAGCCACTTTGGTTGACGGGCGGAATATTGAGCTTGAGTTTGCCAGGCTGGTGACTTTCTTCCGACAAGGTGACGCTCACGGCGGACATGGGGGTGGACAAGGCCCGCTGGATACTAAGCAATATTTCGTCTGGCACAATTGGCTTGGAAATATAATCGAAGGCCCCCTGTTTCATCACATTAACGGCCATGCGGATATCTGAGTAACCAGTCATCACCAAGACCGGGGTGTGGGGCAATTTTTCCCGAAGTTGTTGCAATACTTCGCTACCCTCCATGTCGCCCAAGCGAAAATCGGTCAAAATGAGATCGGGCCTTTCCGCGTCAGCCAGGCTGATACCACTCTGGCCACTGTTGGCCGTCACTACCGCATACCCCTTACGGGAAAGAAAGCGGTTGAGGAGGGTGCAGATATCAAGATCATCGTCAATTATAAGTATTTTTTCCATGATATGTTTTAAAGGAACTCACTGGACATTTTGATTTTTAGACTTTGGACCATCGGATAAAGAACATTGAGCTTCAAGCATTTATGTGAGTTAGCCAAATGTCCCGTACCAAAAGGTCCAGCAGTGTGGTTTTATAATGATTTACGCATCTTAGCCACTGGTATGTTCATCGCATCGCGGTACTTGGCTACGGTGCGGCGTGCCACGTGGTAGCCTTTTTCGAGCAGCTTATCCGCCATTTCCTGGTCAGTGATGGGATTGTGTTTATCTTCCAGTCCAATGAGTTCGCTGATGATGTCGCTGATTTCCTTGTTGGTAACCATCTCGCCATCGGTTTTGGCCAACCCGCCATTGAACAGCTCTTTCAAGTGTACAATGCCGAACGGTGCCAACGCATACTTCATGCTGGTGACCCGTGAAATGGTCGAGATGTCGAGGCCGGTCTGCTCCGCCACATCTTTCAGGATCATCGGGCGGAGGTTTTTTTCATCGCCGGTGCGAAAATAGTCGCGTTGCAGGGCCACGATGGCCTGCATGGACTTGAGCATGGACTGTTCGCGTTGGCGCACCATTTCCACGAACCAGATGGCGGAGTCTACCTTGGAGCGCAGGTATTGCAGTGCAGCCTTATTGCGCTTCCCCGATTTGTCACGTTGCATGGATTCCAGCATACCAATCATATCGCTACTGATGCGCAGACTGGCACTATTACCATTGGCCAGAGAGACCTGCATATGGCCGTCCTCCATCTTCTCGACCACGAATTCCGGGATGATATTCTGGTTTTTAACCAGCTCGGACGTGTTGCTGCCAACGGGCCGCGGGTTGAGGTGGGCAATCAGGGCGGTGGCGCATTTCATGTCGTCGGTACTCACCCCCAATATATTGATCAACTTGTCGTAGTTGCGGTTGGCCAAATCGTTCAGGTGCTTTTTGACGATGGTGTACGCCAGATCGATACAGGCCACATTATGTGGCTTGGCTTCCAACTGGAGGAGCAAGCACTCGCGCAGGTCACGGGCACCGACCCCAACGGGCTCCAGGTCTTGCACAATCTCCAGGGCGGCCTCCAGATCAGCGGTTTCGATGAGCAGACCGTGGGCAAACGATAGATTGTCGGCCACATCGTCCAGATCCAGGCGTAAGTACCCATCGTCGTCCAAGCTATCTACCAAGTAACTGGCCAACAGCCGCTCCCGGTCGGACAACGGCATCATAATCAGCTGCTCTTTCAAGTGTTCCCGAAAATCGACCCCCTGTACCAGCGTAGGGCTAAACGAGGTCTCTTCTGTGTTGCGTAAGTCGCTGGTCGTCTTGTATTCGGGCAGGTCGTCGTCCTGGTGGTATTGTTCGAGCAGGTCGAAACGGTCGTACTCCTCGGTTTCGCTGTCGCTTTCCGGCTCCCCATCGGGAGCGGGGGCCTCCCCCTCCGGTAAGGTAGGGTCAACGTCTGTAGTAGAGGCTTCGGCTTCCAATGCGGGGTTTTCTTCCAGCTCATCCTTAATCTTCTGCTCTAATTCCAGGGTATTGAGCTGAAGAAAATTCAAAAGTTGTATCTGTTGGGGCGATAGTTTTAGAAGCTGCTTCTGACCTTGTTGCTGGCTTTGCCTTATCATGTGGTGCTGATTGCCGAAGTGTGGAATGTCTTACCCGAATAAAAAACAATGCCAGTTAAAAACCACCTAAGCGTGGACAATATTTCCTCAAAATGGGCAATTGTTGAAAGCAACTGCACGATGTATTTTTGCGGCACCTAATGGCTACCAATCTCATCGAAAGAGCATATATGCACAAGGATACGTTCAAGCATTTGTATTGGGTACTGGCGGGCACTGTAATCATACTGTTCGTGGTCGGTCTGGCGGCCTTCCGCAACTTGGAACAGGCCCAAGGCTACGGGAAATTGGTGTCCCGTACCATCCAAGTCCTCCTACAGACGGAGGAAAGCATTTCCTTGCTCAAAGATGCCGAAAATGGGGTGCAGGGCTATCTGCTGACCCGCAACCGCAACTTTCTCGATCCTTATTATGCCTCCCAGCACAAGATAAAGCCTGCGATCCGAAGGCTGGGTTCCCTCACTGCGGACTATAGTCGGCAGCGCGCCTCTATTAAACGGTTGAACGATCTGGCTGATGAACACTTCAAAAGCATGAACCAGTTGATTCTCGTTTCCTGGAACACGGTGAACCGCGATACCATTTACGCAGCATTACGGCAGGAAAAAGGAGTGATGGACAGTATTCGGAGTGTAGTGAAGCGCATCGAACGGGAAGAACAACAATTGCTGGTAAAACGCCAAAAGCAGCCGACCGATTTTCAGCCGACCGATTTGTCGGCCTTGCTGCATACCTTCGTGGCCGATCAGGCAGCGGCGATAGCGGCGGTTAGGGCCGATATAGCCTTGACACCCGACCCTATGCCGCCTATTTGGAGCAACCCTGAACAGCTGAATACGTTGTTCGGGCAACTGCTGGACAATAGCCTCAAATTTGTCCGGCAAAATACTCGGCCAGTAGTTAAAATTCGTACATTTGTCACCAACGGAGTGGAGGTTGCCGGTGCTTCCAGAGAGGATGCAGAAAGAAAATTTTGTAAAATCGAATTCTCGGACAATGGGATTGGCTTTGATGCCGCTTACGAAAACAAAATATTTCAACTCTTCCAGTACTTGCACCACCTTCACGAGTATCCCGGTACCGGTATTGGGCTGACGATCTGCCGCAAAATAGTAGCCAATCACCGTGGATATTTGCAGGTGCAAAGCCGGGTCGACATCGGGACGACCTTCTACATCTACTTGCCCCTATCAGTCTGAATCATGTTATGAAACAAAACAAAGTGCGTAATGTGCTGATACTGATGGCGGATGACGATGCCGATGATCGTTACCTGACAAAAGTTGCCTTCGAGGAAAGTGCCGTAAAGTGCGACATCTACTTTGTGGAAGATGGTGATGAGGTATTCGACTTTTTATACAGCCGGGGGAAGTTCGCCAACCACCAGGAGGCAATGCCCAGCCTGATTATGCTTGACCTGAATATGCCCAAAAAAGACGGGCGACAGGTACTGGACGAGATCAAAAAAGCCCCGTCTCTAAAACATATTCCCGTCATTATCTTCACGACCTCTAAATCGCCCGAAGATGTCCGGCAGGTATACCGCATGGGTGCCAGTTCCTTTATCACCAAACCCACCTCTTTTGAGGAATTGCTGGAGGTAGCCCGTAGTATTGGGGCCTACTGGGTGAACACGGCCACGTTGGTTTAAAAAAGGTGGAAAAAAAAGGTTTATAAAATACTCCGCTCTTTTTGCCGCGTTTAGCGTGAGTACCAAGTGCGGCAATAAAGTTCAACGGTAAAAAAATCCAATGTATCCATGTTGTACAGGGTATTGATTACCATCTGTTTTTTCCTGCTGTTTTTTTTTCCGGCAGCCGTCGCGCAAGACTTTCGCGTACAGATAGCGGCCTACGCCGACTCTATGCCCCAGATTTATTTCAAAAATCGCGGGCTGGAAAAGGTGCTGGTGAGTACCGACCAAATGGGGTTGTACCGCTACTTTGTCGGCACCTACGATACCCGTGAGCAGGCCGAGGCCGTGCTGGAGCAGGTCGTTGCCAAAGGTTTCCCCAACGCCGTCATCATTGACCTGGAAGAGCAGCGGGCACTTGGCGGGGCGGTTTGCCCCTACAATCGCCCCAACCGCCCGATTTTTTTGCAAAAGGTGGATGAAAAGACCACGGCCTACTACATCTACTTTGATACTGGTATCGCTACCCTGTCGCCCGAAGCCCGCCGGGAGGTGGACTTGGTTGCGCAGGCCATGAAGGCCAACCCCCGGCTGTTCCTCAAAATAATTGGGCAGACGGATGGCATTGGTACGCCCTTGGCGAACCAGGAGTTGGCTACTAACCGGGCGCGTTCAGCACGCGACTACTTGCTCGACAAAGGCATCCGCACTAGCCGCATCACGATCAAGGTGTATGGGGAAGCGGAGGCGGAATTGATCAACAAGGAAGAAGGAGAAGACGGTAAGGACCTGCCCGGCAACCGCAAGTGGAACCGACGGGTGGTGTTGGGGTTGAGTGAAGTGGTTGACTAGTTCATTAGTTAATCGGCAGGTATGTCCACTTGGTAGCAGTTGACCAGTCAACCAATAAACTATTCCCCCAAAAAGACTCGCCCGCCTTTCATCACAAACACCACTTTTTCCATTGCCCGGATGTTATCCAGCGGATTGCCTTCCACGGCGATGAGATCGGCGAGTAGACCGGGGGCAAGGCTACCAATCTGGTCGGACATTCGCAGCATAGTGGCCGCATCCAGCGTAGCGGCGCGTAAAATAGCGATGGGTGGCATTCCCGCATCGGCCATGTGGCCAAATTCCAAATTGTTGCGCCCATGCGGGTACACGCCCGCATCCGTCCCGAACGCTATTTTAACGCCTTTTTTATAGGCCCGGACCAGTGTGGCCTGTATTTTAGGGCCAATGTCCAAAGCTTTGACACGCACCACCTCCGGGAAAAAGCCTTTGGCTAGCCGCGCACTGTCGGACACCGCCCAGCCCGCCGTGAGGGTGGGCACATACCAAGTGCCGCGTTCTTTCATCAAGGCGATGGTGCTGTCGCTCATAAATGTCCCATGCTCGATGCTAACTACGCCCGCCAGCACCGCCCGGCGGATGCCCTCGTCGCCATGGGCATGTGCCGCCACCTGTAGGCCCAGGTCGCGGGCGGTGCTGACGATTACGTCCAATTCGTCCTGCGCGTAGTGCGGCAACCGACCGTCGCGGGCCAAGCTGAGCACGCCGCCGGTCGCACAGACCTTAATGCAGTCGGCTCCGCGTTTTACCTGGTTGCGTACGGCCGCCCGGCATTCATCCAGCCCATCGGCAATGCCCATCTCCGGGCCGGGGGGGTCGAAGAGGTCCCATTTGGCACCAGTCGTCGCATCGCCATGCCCGCCGGTGATACTCAAGGCCCTACCGGCAGTCAGGATGCGCGGGCCGCTGGCCAGCCCACTATTGATGGCATTGCGCAGCGCGAGGTTGGCCCCTTGACCGCCCAGGTCGCGCACGGTGGTAAAGCCCGCCAACAGGGTACGTTGCGCATACACCGCCGACCGAAAAGCCACATCGGCCTCGTTGAGCACGTATTTTTCGGTGTAAGAGCTGCGGCTTTGTTCCCATTCCAGATGGACATGACAATCAATTAAGCCGGGCAGCACCGTTTTATTCTTTAAATCAATTACTTCTGCGCCAGTGGGCGGTACAGCGTATCCCGGTTCGATCCGCACGATCTTGTCGCCTTCTACTGTTACGGTGACCGCCGTTTGGATTTGGGTGCTTTGCATGGTGAGAAGCCGCCCGCAGTGGAGGTAGGTGGTTTGGGCAGTTATGTCGACAGCGAAGACGTGAAGTAGTAAGAAAAATAGGATTTTCTTCAAAATAAGAAGATAATATGCTGATTAACAAGTGAATAATGAATTAGCGACTGGAAAGATTACAATTTGAAATGCACCCAAAGCATACTGGTAATATATCGGCGACTATTTAGATCAATTTGCCACCCGCACCACCATAATCCCCGACTGCCCGCGCTGCTTGGCCAGGTATTGTACCAATGGTTCACTGGAGACCACCACCTGTTTGAGCAGCGAAGAGGCGTGCAACAAGTGGATGCGCCCGTTCTTGCGCACGGCAAAACCCTGGTGGGCGATGTCCAGGTCGAGCTTGGCGGAGGTAAGCAGGATCAGGTCTCCTTCCTGTAGTTGGCTCTCGATGTGGGCTACTTTCGATTTTGGAATGTAGTACCAGGCGTGGCGACTGATGCGGGCCTCGGCGGCCAGCAGGGCTTTGTGGGTGGCGGGGTCTTGGCTGCGGGGGTACAGTTGCGGGTGGGCACTGATGTAACCGATCTGCTTCCGGTAGGGTAGTCCACCCAGCGCAGCGGTCATATCTTGCAGATAGCCCAGCGATTCGCCTTGCAGCACCCAACCGGAAAAATAGTGGATACGTGACCCATAACCACTGACCGTGCCGCCCCAGTATCTAAGTTGCTGCAAATGCTGCTGATATGCCTGAAAATCACCTCCGCCAGTGAGCGCAACCGCCAAACTGCTTTCGACAAAAGTCCAGCAGTCCAACTGGCGAAGATTGACCACCAGCTGCTCCGGCCCACTTTGCTCCAAGGTACCGGGGACATAAGGCAAGCCCAGGCACGACTTGGCAACGAGCAGCATTTGCGCTGACCTACCGGCCACGGAAGCGGCCACTTTTTGCTTCTCGGCAAAAATAACAGCGTCCTGTGGCTCCAAATGGATTAGCGGTTGCCCTTGGCTGATTGACCAGCACAATAATAGACAAACAAGCAGGGGGGGGAGCGAACGGGTGGTCATTTTTAGGCGAAGTTATAGCGTAGGTTGAAAGGTGTACGTTTCGTTGGTCATTCCCGGTTT
>JAYUXG010000503.1:0-8127 GCA_043753125.1 Saprospirales bacterium
CAGCGCACCCGCCACTGGAAACTGGACGAACCCATCCCCTCCTACCTGGCCTGTTACGCCACTGGCCCCTACGTGTCGTGGAAACGGACGGTGGGCGGTATCCCGGTCGAAATAGCCGCCGCCGCCGCCGACACCAATAAAGTGAGAAATACTTTCCAGCATTTGCCGCAGGCCATGCAATGCTTTCAGGCTTGGTACGGACCATATAAGTGGCCGAAAATCGGCTACTCGCTGGTGCCGTTCAATTCAGGGGCTATGGAACACGCCACGAATATTACCATCATGCGCGCGGCCATTGATGGCACTTTGAACTTCGAGACCCTGTGGGCGCACGAACTGAGCCACCACTGGTGGGGCGATCTGGCCACCTGCTCCACGCCAGAGGATATGTGGCTCAACGAAGGTTGGGCGGTGTATTCCGAACACTTGTTTACCGAGTTTGTCTATGGCAAAGCGGCTTTTCGCGACGCCGTGCGCGACAATTTTTTGAACGTTTTGCAAAATACACACGTCAGCGAAGGCGGCTACCGGGCAGTGTCGGGCGTACCGCACGATATTACCTACGGCGACCATGTGTACCGCAAAGGCGCGGTGGTGGCCCACAATTTGCGGGGTTATTTGGGTGATACGCTATTCCAAAAGGGCATTCAGGCGGCTTTGGCGACGACCAGCTTCGATGACTGGAGCAGTGCGCAATTCCGCAACAAACTGGTCTCCGCCACGGGCCAGAACATGGACGATTTTTTTGAGGATTGGGTATTTAGCCCTGGATTTACTCATTTTTCGGTGGATTCCCTCCAAATCGTGCCGGACGGAGGGGAATTCGTCGTACAAATGTTCATCAAGCAAAAACTGCGCGGTGCGCCCCATTTTTACCAACAGGTGCCGCTGGAGTTCACTTTTTTGAACGCCGCCCACCAACGTCTCAACTTGATGGCCACGGTAAGCGGCGAGCAGTCCACCGCGACCTTTACACTGCCATTCTTGCCCAAGTTTGTATGGTTAAACGCTAACCTGCGCCTTACGCTGGCCCGCTCCGATAGAGAAGTGGTGTTGAAAAATACGCTAACGCAAAACCTGACTTCCGCCAAAATAAGCCTCACCGCCACTACCCTGCTTGACTCGGTGTTGATACGGGCTGAACACCATTTCGTGCAGCCCGACACAGCGGGCTGCAACCCACAAGGCTACCAACTCACCAACCGCTATTGGACCATCGAGGGGGATTTCCCGGCTGGCTTCGACGGCAATGCGGGCATCTTTTACGATGGCCGTGGCCAACTGGACCAAGGGGATACCGAACTTTTTGCCCAGAACGGCGCGCAAGAAGATGATGTGGTGCTACTGTATCGCGCCAAACCCGGCCAATCGTGGCAAGCTTACCCAACCTATTTCAAAAACAAACTGGCCTCGGCGACAGACAAGTACGGTTATATCCGTATCGACCACGTACAGCCGGGGCAATACACCATCGCCAAAGGCGGTACGGTGGCTACCCACGAGCCAGGCCGCCAGCTGTTGGTGGCCACGGCAACCCCCAATCCGGCCCGCTCCGAGATTCAATTACGTGCGGAGGGAAAATTCGATAAAGTGCTGTTGGTCAATGCCGAAGGCGGTTCGGTGCGCGACTGGAAGTTGCCGCTTGGCCAGCAAGCTGACCTGCAAGTGGAGGGTGTTCCCGCCGGACAGTATTGGTTGCTGCTCTTTGGGCCAACGGGCGCGGGCGCCGTGAGTATTTTCATTACCGGCCAGTGATTTTGAGGAGTTGAGGAGTTGAGGAGTTGTACAAAAATACTTGATAATCAAGTAACTGAGCAAATCTTCCAATCCTCAGTTATCTTCCAATCCTCAAATCCTCATTTTTTCAAATCCTCAAAAAAAGTGACCACCACTAAATACCGCGTAAAAACGCGCAACCAAACACGTTTTCAAAGTATGTCGTTTTTTCAAAGATTGCCCCTTGTTTTTGCTTTGCTTTCTATGGCTTTTTCGGCCCAGGCCCAGTTGTCCACCCAGTCCAGTAAATTGGTAAAAAGGGAGCTGGCCATCACCACCGCCGCGCAGGTGTTGTCCGATAGCTTTGGTGCTCCCATCCCCATCGTGGAGCGATTCATGCGGGAGGCCATGCAGGTGGAGAAATCCGAGCACGTGCCAGCGGCCGCCTTTGTGGCCATCGCCACGTTGGAATCCACGGGATTTACCAGTTATTTGTACAGAAATTCGGGCAACCCATTTGGCATGAAGGCTGGTCCTAACTGGAAAGGCGAGGTATTCATGATGTGGCACGAGGGGGTGATGACTCCTTTCCGGTCCTACGCCACGCCCACGGAAGCGGTGTACGATTTTGCCCGTTTCCTGCGCAGCCGCAAGTGGTTCAAGGATGCCCTGGCCTGCCCGACGGGCGATTATGAGTGCTTCATTAAGGGGATGTCCGCCCACGCGAAACGCCGTGAGCCGGGCTACGCCGCCGATCCCGGATGGCCGGACAAGATCAGGCGGGTGATTAAGCAGTATGGTTTGGAGGTGCTGTCCAAGAAAGGTTGATGAGGGTTTATGAATTGTAATGTCCTCCAGGTTATAAGCCTTTATTATCCCTTATAAACCTTGATAAACCCTTATAAACCACCCCACGTCTGATCCCGGTTCCAATAAGGTGGGAAAAACAGGTTGGGCGGCGTTTCCTCCTGACGAAGGCGGGCCTCTTCTTCGGCCTCGGCCAAGCGTTGGGCCTTGGTTTTCTCAAAAGCGTCGCGCGGCAGAAAGTACTCTTTCTCTACGCCCTGTTCGTCGGCAAACGGATGACGGGACGTTTCCGTTTCGTCGTCTTCCAGCTCGCTTTTGAACCAGAACGCCGCGAAAATGCCCGCAATACTGCCCAATAGGTGGCTTTCCCAGGAAATCCCTTCTTGGTCGGGCAAGAGGCCAAAAAACATCCCGCTATAAATCAGCATTACGATGGCCGCCAAAATAATGGACCGCAGGCTACGGCGAAAAATACCCGTCCAGAAAATGAACGACAACAGGCCGTACACTACCCCGCTCGCCCCAATATGCGACACGGGCCTTGCCAACAGCCACACCGAGGCACCGGTGATGAAGTAAATGATCCAGAAAGCCTGCATGGCCACCTTGCGGTAGAAATAAAAGGTGATGGCCGTGAGGACAAACAGGGGAAATGTGTTGGAGATCAAATGGCCCCAACTGCCGTGGACCAGCGGCCCGGTAAAGATGCCGCTCAGTCCCCACACCCGGCGCGACATAATGCCGTACATCCCGGCATCGAAGCCCGACAGATGTTGGTAGGTATGGACCAGCCACAGCGCGGCGATGACCAAGGCCGGGAAACGCAGGCTGTCCAGAAGATGCCGCCGCGTGATCTCGAGGCTGTCATTGTCGCTGTCCATGAAGGAACGCATTGGAAGAATATTGAGAAAAGGTGAAGATTGTTGAGAATAGATGGAGGACATTAAGGTGTTGAGCAAACACTTGGTATTTCAAATCCTCCAACCCTCTTTTTCAAATCCTCAAATCCTCCTTATTTCAAATACTTATAGTCATGTCGTCCATTCAAATCCACCTGCAAGGCCACTCCGAAAACTGGGCCGACACCAGTGGCTTGCGCCTTTGGCCGAAAATGCAGGCCAAGGTCGTCGCTTGTATCGAAATTGTGCAGCTGCGCATCTACAAAAGCATCAGTGGCAGTGAGCAGATAGGCCAATCCCAAGATCAGTGAGCTTTGATCCACGTACTTCCGGTAGGTATCGCGGGCGGATTTAAGGGTAGTTTTGTCCACCCGCGCGTAAGCTGGATCGGTGGGATTAGTAGTCGGATCATCGTCGGCCAACAGTTTGTAATTATAGCGATGTTTCCGATAGGTACGCACGTTGGTCACCTCCAGCCAGACCAGCCCGCCCAAGGTGGCGTAAACAATGGGTAATTTCCACCACTTTCGGTTGTAGACTTGGCCAGCACCGGGGATGGCCAACGACAAAAAAGCAGCCCTGCGCGGATTGGGATATTTTTCGGTAAAAAAACCGCGAAAAAAGCCGGTCTTGGTCTGCACCGTGGTCGAGTCGGTAGGCAGGGACAGCGAATCGGGCAACACCACCACGGGTTCTTGGGCTGACGCTTGCCACGCAAACCCGGTAAAACAAGCCAGTAAAAAAACCCGGAATAGATAGTACATTATAGAAACGTAACCGATTGATATTGTTGAATTTGTCAAAAAGATTGATTCCCAGGATAATTGCGTAAAGTTATTTTTGCGAAAAAACTCTGTAAGCCTCTATTTGCGCTATGTACCTCCGTGAAAATTTTGTGTCACGGAGGCTCACCGAGTAGATGTGCAAATAAACGCGGGAAAAGCCAAATCGTTGCCACGGCCAGAATAGAGCCATTTTCTTGCCGTCAAAATCGTACTTTTGCCCCCCAAACCGCCTGTTCCCACCGATTCACCACATTATGGATGTCAATAATGTCGAATTTACTGCCAGTTACCCCCGCCAGGGTGCTTGCCCAAAGGACGGTACGCCGGAGTTTGCCTTCATTGGCCGCTCCAACGTTGGCAAGTCGTCGTTGATCAATATGCTCACCCGCAAAGGGATGGCCAAGGTATCGGCCACGCCTGGCAAAACGCAGTTGCTCAACTACTTCCTGATCAACCGGAAATGGTTTTTGGTGGATTTGCCGGGCTACGGCTACGCCCGCGTCTCGAAAGAGAAACAGAAGGCCCTGGCCAACATGATCAGCGGCTATCTGTTGAACCACGTGGCGATGGTGATGGCTTTTGTCCTCATCGATGCCAACATTCCGCCCTCCAAGGTCGACTTGGCTTTCATCAATGGCCTCGGCGAGCATGGCATTCCTTTTACACTGGTCTTTACCAAAACGGACAAGATCGGTAAGGTGACGTTGGAAAAGAATATTGCCGCGTTCATGACTGCTTTGTCCGAGACCTGGGAGACCTTGCCACGGCATTTTGTGACCTCGTCGGAATACAAAACCGGAAAAGAAGAACTGTTAAATTATATTGGGGAGTGCTTAAAGAACTACGTGCCAATTTCACAATCTTGAAAAAAGAAGTCAAGATTTATCCGCGCGTCATCGAGCGCATCGAGGACTGGCCCATTTACCGATTGAGTAAAGATCGGGCCGAGTTTATCCGCGAGATTGACGAGTTTACGTTCCAGCGTATCGCCGGGCGGCATCGCAAGGATTTGTCGGACGTGCTGGTCAAGGTGTTGTACCAGGAGCGCATCCGCATCAAAGAAGACCCGTGGAAAGTGGACCCGCCCAATGAGCGACAGTTTTGGAACAAAATCAGCAAGAAACTGATTCAAAAATCACTCGATCGCAACAGTACAGAGGGCCGGGAGGCCGCTGAGGATATTTTGCGGAAAATCATTCACCGTTACTCGGAGGAGATCGTCGGCACCTTTCAAATCTCCACCTTTCGGTTTGCGCAGCGTTTTTTGACCGCTTTTTTCAACCGTATTTTCAACGCCGCCGTTGGCAAAAGCCTTCGTTCCATCTGGCGTGGACGAAGGCACCTCTACGAACGGCTCAATGTGGTGGGCGACGTGGACACGGTGCGGACACTCATGCAGCACGGTACAGTCATCGTGGTGCCCACGCACAGTAGCAATCTCGATTCCATTCTGGTGGGCTACGCGATGGACCAGATTATGGGACTGCCCTCGTTCAGTTATGGGGCTGGTTTGAACCTGTATAACTTTGGCCCGGCAGCCTATTTTATGAACCGCCTGGGGGCCTATCGGGTAGACCGGCGCAAGAAAAACAGCATCTACCTGGAAACGCTGAAAACGATGAGCAATCTCAGTATCCAGCGTGGGGTAAACAGCCTGTTTTTTCCCGGCGGCACCCGCTCGCGCTCCGGTGAATTGGAGGAGGACCTGAAAATGGGCCTGCTGGGCACAGCGGTGGAGGCTCAGCGGGCTTTGAACCAGCGCAAGGTGCCAAAAAAGGTTTTTATCGTGCCAATGGTGATCTGCTACAATTTTGTGTTGGAGGCTCCTTTTTTGATCGAAAATCACCTGCGCAACACTGGCAAAGAAAATTACCTCCGCCTGAAAGACGAGAGCAATAGCATCCGCAGCTGGCTGCGTTTTGTATGGCAGTTTTTTTCCACGACGAGCGATACCACGCTCAGCGTTGGGCAACCCATGGACGTGCTGGGCAATTTTGTGGACGCGGAGGGCCGCAGTTTTGACAAATTCGGCCACGAGCTGGATGTTCGCGAGTATTTCATGGGCAAAAATGAGGTCAATGAAGACCGGCAGCGCGAGGAAGAGTACACCAAACTGCTGGCGGAGCGCATCGTAGAACGCTACCATGTAGAAAATGTCGTGTTGAGCAGCCACTTGGTCGCTTATGCTGTTTTCGAAATGCTTCTGCACGAAAACCCGAAACTGGACTTGTTTGGCATTCTGCGCCTGCCGCCCGACGACTACCGCTTCCCCGCCCGCGCGGTGGAAGAAGTGATTGAGCAAATGCAGGCCCGATTATTTGAAATGGAACAATTGAGGAAAATCCGGTTGGCTCCGGAAATACACCGCGCCGCGAAAGACATCGTGCGCGAGGGCGTAAACAATCTAGGTATCTTTCATACCGAAAAACCACTCAAGTTCGACTCGCGTCGTGACATCGTGTCGGCCAATTTCCGAGTCCTTTACTTTTATCATAATCGCCTCAACAGCTATCAATTGAGCAAATCCATCCAGTGGCGTTCGGAGGAGATCGAGGTGTTGCAGGTGGATTGATTTTTTTGTCATTCTGACGGAATCCGTCAGAATGACAAACATAAGGCATAAAGATAAATAATTGCTAATCAATACTTTCTCAACCCTTCAACAGGCTGAACCTCTCAATTTTTAACCATGTTCGACAACAAAAGCACTACCAATCTACAAGCCGGGCAAGAATTTTTGGCCCAAAATGCCCTCCGCGAAGCAGTCGTGACTCTCCCCAGCGGCCTACAATACGAAATTATGGAGGCGGGCGATGGTCCCAAGCCTTCAGCCACCAATACAGTCCGTTGCCACTACCACGGCACCACGATCGCTGGCAAAGTGTTCGACAGCTCCGTACAGCGCGGCCAACCGGCTTCTTTCCCGCTCAACCGCGTCATCGCTGGCTGGACGGAGGCCCTCCAATTGATGCCCGTCGGTAGCAAGTGGCGGCTCTACATCCCGCCCCAGTTGGCCTACGGCAATCAGCAGATAAGTGCCGAAATCGGTCCGAACAGCACGCTGATTTTTGAAGTGGAATTACTGGGCATTGGGTAGAGTATTGGCATATTAGCAAATTAGCACATCAGCACATTATTACCATGCACTACGAGAACCTGAAAATAGACCTCACCGACGGCATCGCCCTCGTCACCATCAACCGCGAGAAGGCCCTGAATGCGCTGAACGGCCAGACCATGTTCGAACTGCAGCATTTTTTTGGCGAAGCGGCCTACGACATCGAGGATTTGAAAGGCGTAATCATCACCGGGGCAGGCGAAAAAGCCTTCGTCGCTGGGGCCGACATCACTGAATTCAGCGGTTTTAGCGGTACAGAAGGGATGCAGTTTGCCAAGCGCGGCCAAGACATTTTCTTCCGCATTGAGCAGTTCCACCGACCCGTCGTGGCGGCGGTCAACGGTTTCGCGCTGGGCGGTGGTTGCGAACTGGCCATGGCCTGTCACCTGCGGGTGGCGGGGGAGCGGGCCAGATTTGGGCAGCCGGAAGTCAACCTGGGCCTCATTCCTGGCTATGGTGGCACCCAACGCCTGGCGCAATACATCGGCAAGACCAAAGCCCTGGAATTTATGATGACTGCCGATCTGATCGATGCCAACGAAGCGTACCGACTCGGACTGGTCAACTATGTGGTGCCTGCTGGCCAGGAAGTGGCCAAGGCGAAAGAACTGCTCAAAAAAATCGCTACTAAAGCCCCGGTCGCCATCAGTAAGATCATCGAGAGCGTAAATGCCTACTACGAAGAAAACGTGGATGGCTTTTGTAAAGAAATAGACGCTTTTGGCGAATGCTGTGCCACCGAGGACTTCCGCGAGGGAGCGGCGGCTTTTGTAGAAAAACGCAAGGCAAATTTCACTGGAAA
>JAYUXG010000504.1:0-3319 GCA_043753125.1 Saprospirales bacterium
GTGGAAACCACATCAGCCAAGGGATGGTGAAGGAAAAATTAGATTTTTGTTTTTACGAAATAGCGGCTGACCTGCACTCGGTTATTCTTAGCCCAGACAATGGAGTAGAATCCCGCTGGTAATGGGGAAATATCCAGCACTGAAGTAGCAGCAGCTACGGACTGACGCATTAGCAATTTGCCTTGTACGCTGAAAATCAGTATCTCGTCCGTCCCCGGTTCGAGTGTCCCCGTTATATTTACTGTCAATGCATCGTTGGCAGGATTGGGGAAAAGAGTAAAAGCGATCGGAGAAGCGGCGTGGTCAGCACCCCGGTCTTCCGATGATTCTTCCTGCAAACCGGCAGGTAAGGGCGGAAGGACCGGTTCAAAAGAACGTCCATACAGCACCCAGGCCAGCGTCTTGGCGTAGCCCGATTGGGGCGAGTAGCTGAGGGCTAAGGCCAATAGCGCAGCAGAGTCCACCACACTGGGCTTGGTGCCATTCACGATGCGCTGCAGGTTGAGGGTCTGGATAAACTTAAAGTCCACATCCGCTTGGTTGGCCGTGGAATAAGTACTTATCATCTGCGACGCGCCCGTGTAGTTGGCCGTTTGCAGTTTCAGGCCCACCTGGGCTTCTTTGGCGAAGCGTTCCGGGTCGGCGGCCAACAGGTTATCGGCTGCGGTAATACTGCCAATGCGAAATAAGGAATCGGTGAAGTGCCGCAGCAAGGCCATTTTTTTGTTGTTCAGGTTGGTCCTGTCCCCAATGGCATTGTCGCGGAGCGAAACTTGGTTGGATTGGGTTGAGCCGTTAAGGCTATTACACTGGGCCGTGGTCAGCTTTTGTCTGGCCTGGGCCTTGATGTAAGATGACAACCGGCCATTGGCAGCCAACACATTGGTTTTGTTTGAACTCGACATAGTAGAGTTCAGCACGGCGGAGAGCAGGCGGTCGGATAGATAAGGGCTGGCGGCATTCAAGGCCGACAGGGTAGCGGCCGCATTGGGGGCCGATTGCACAGTGGTGTAGAGAGCAGGTGCATCGCCCGGCTTTAGCAAGTTGTCTTTTTGGCCTATTTTGGCGTAGTAGTCATCCAGGCAAGCCTTGGAGCGGCAGTCACCGGGTTTCACAACGCCTTCGATTGGCCCAAAGGAACACGCTTGAGGAATATATATACCTGTGTTAAAATTTTCAAAATTATAATTAAATAGGTTCGAAGAAGATATCGGAACGAAACAAGTACCTAGTACGGGCTTGCGGGGGATTAGCTGCGAAACATCGCAGGTGCCGCTGGGATGATAATACTTAAAAATACTGGTCAGGCCCAAATCCGGGCTGGGCGTAAAAATTTCTGCCTTATGTTCTCCAGGCGCAAAGGAAGTGAATTGGTTGTAAACAGGATTGCTTGGTGCTCCCTGTGTAGGCAGCTCACCCATAGATAAGATACTACCAAAGGTTAACTGACTCAGCCGCACATCATACCAACAATCGAATTTATTTTTATCAAAGTAGGTGCCCCTATTGCTTCCGACTACCGAAATGCCCTCGCGGATCAACGCAGGAGGGTTTTGCCCTATCCCTGCTCCGACAGAAATATATTGGTTGCAAAGTATCTCATTGGCCGAGGCTTGCCCCGATTGAATCAAGCCAATACCAGCCAAAAATACAGGATTGCCAGCAATATTGGTGTTTGTAAACGAGTTTTCTTCAATACGGTAGATACTAGAACCTTCTATAATAACCCCTGTAGTGCAGTCCTCAAAATTATTGTTTTTCACAATAACGTACCCATACGACTTGGCATAAACGCCCCAATCGCAATACTTAAAGGTGTTTTTGGTGCCATCGCCCCCGATGTAGGTCTTGGCATCGGCCGTGGGGGCC
Source organism: Saprospirales bacterium (assembly GCA_043753125.1). Lineage (GTDB taxonomy): Bacteria > Bacteroidota > Bacteroidia > Chitinophagales > Saprospiraceae > M3007. The sequence continues at coordinate 1,870 of JAYUXG010000504.1, forward strand.
ACCATGCCTATTTCTACAGCAAACTTGTTCTTATCAAAGGTGCAGGCGATCACATTGGTAGTGGCATTACCCATGACAATACCTCTTTCTAAATTATTAAAGGTACAGGCATTAAACAGTATATCGTTGACCTGCCAGGAAGTGACCCCTTCGTAGGTCTTGACCGGGTTAGCGATAGTGGTACCCAGGAAAGTCTGGTCAAAGGTACAGTTCTTAAAAGCCGAACTGTTTTTCAGCGTCCCCTCCGCCAGGTACTCTGCGGCCTTGCGACAGTTCCTGAATGTGGCCATATTTGTGGAGACCAACCCACCTCGATACTCCTGCTGGGTAGTCCAAGAGCCATCGCGGCGTTGGGCATACACCCCCACTTGGGCGTGTTCGACCACCGCGTTATTTTTGAGGATGACCACGCCCGGATCGGTCGATTGCAAGGCGTAGGTCTCGAGCAGCATATTGGCATTAGTGGCCACCGTAGTATTTCCCCAAACTTCTATACCAGTCCAGCGGTCCGTATTGGTGGTGCCAAAACAAACCGATTGCGTCTTGCCTTTGGTCGTAATCAAGGCTCCATCCACGATCAATCTAGCCCCTCGCTCCACGATGATGCGTGTACTCTTGGCCATGATGGTCTTGCAGGTGATCGTCAGGGTGGCCCCTGGCTTGATGGTCACGTTCCCCAAAACGACACGGCTGTAGTCCCAGGTCGTCGGTGTATTGATCGTAATGGCTTGACTGGCCTCGTATTCGGTCTTCAGATACTTGGATACCGATCCCAAAAGGAGCGTTTTGTGCATTTGTCCCATTTGTAGTGGAGAGATAAAATCTCTGATCCGAGAATAACTCATCATATTGTTGCCGCAGGTAAGGTCTGTCGCACTATATTCGCAAAAATCGCCCATACAGTCTTGGGGTTCCAGTTGGCACACATCAGCATAAAGGCCGCATAGGCTACGTGAGCAGGGTTATTCTCATCAAAGTTGTCCTTTTCAAAAGGTTTGTCACGCTGCATGACGTGAAAGGCAATTTTGACGGTCTTTACCGGACTAGTGGCCGTCGGCACGTAGTTAAGAAAGTTGCCGCAGTCAGCACTGGCCGTACTCGTCGTGGTGAAACAGGGAGGACTTTGAGCACCGATTTCAACGGAAAAGGCTAAAAAAATTAGCAGAAGAGGCCAGAGGCCGGGAAGCGGGAAGCGGGAAGCACAATCAAGGTTTTAGAGCATGAGAATTGATTGGTAAATGTAGGCTGACATTTTGCTTTCTCATCACGAATTAAAAAAATATTTAATTTTTTGATCGTGGCACAAAACAGCACAGTTGATCGTAATGCATTTTTTTTCTTTATAGCAATTGGAGGCCATCTGGTACTGAAATCGTTAAAGAACTACAAACCCATCCCCGACCGGAAACCAACTTGTCTATCTTTGCCCGGCTTCCTGCTGCCCGCACGG
>JAYUXG010000505.1:0-18754 GCA_043753125.1 Saprospirales bacterium
GCTGTCGATCACGAAGGCTTTGGTATGCACCATTTTCTCGCCGTGGAACTCCCACAGCTCGATGCCCCGCCGTCGATATCGCCCACGCTTCATCTGATAGACGGAGTGTACGATCGGCACATCGCTGGTGTAGCCGGAGTTGGTGAGCAGCCGAATGCGCACACCGCGTCGGTGTGCCGCTTTTAAAGCCCGTGTCCAGCTGCGCGTCGGGATAAAGTAGGCGTTTTCAATGTCGATGCTCCGCTTGGCCGTAGCCACAAGGGCTAAGAGGGCTTCCGTGCAGGCATGGTCTTTCCGCCTGCGCCGCACGGTTTTCTTGTCTTTTTGTTCGTAAAGGTTATCGTGGAGAAATTGCACGGGTTGTTGAGCGGACCTTAGGCCTTCATTCCAGTTACGCTGACTTTTCAGCGAAATGCGCAACCGCTGACGGAGCATGGCTGGTGCTGCCGCTAATGTCTTGCGCCAGTAAGCGCGTTTTTCGTCGGTCAGTTTACCTCCTTTTTTGCCGGTCAGCGGATATTCCCACATATCGTAGAAGTGCCGCCGGGCCGTGCCTACTGCGCTGGTATCGCGCACATATACCTCCCGATCCAAGAAGTTGTTGACCGAATCCAGCGTATAATACTCTTCTTTCAGGTTGCGGCCGCCGATGATGAATTGGTGCTGGTCGGTGATGAGCATCTTGCCGTGCATCCGGTCGACCATCGTACGGAACTTATGGTACTTCTTGATATTGAACACCTTGTTTTGTACGCCCCGTTCCGCCAGGTAGGCCAGCAAATCGGTCGGCAACCGATTGCCGAGGTCATCCAGGATCATCCGTACCGCCACCCCCCGTTCTGCGGCGTCCAGCAGGAGCTGGAGCGTGCTGCGCCCGACCAGATCATCCTTGATGATAAAAGTCGTGAGTAGCACCTCTTGCTGCGCCTGTTGCATGAGATCAATGCGGCACTGCAGGGATTCTTTTTCGTCGTTCAGGATGCGGTAGAGGTGCTGGGCGGGGAGGGTGGTGCATGATGACCAAAGCACTAATAATATGCTGTATTTCAAATTGTTATGATAAAAATTAAGTAGATTTATGCGCATGGTTCGCGTAAGTAATTGAAAAAGTCAGGGGCAAAGGTGGTGATTTGGTGGGTTACGTTCGTTCTGGTCGGGAGGTAGAAACTATCGTGCCAAAGGAGTACTCCATCAGTCGTTGACCTTTGAGGCGGGTTAGGCCAAAATGCGGTTTTGGTTTTTTAGGCGTAAGTTTGTGCGAAAATCTATGACTCAACTATTGTTGGAAATACCGCGCCATCAGGATGTAGAACTCTTGCTGGTCTTGCTTCGGCGGCTGGGTGTACGGATTGTACAATCTTCGGTCGCACTTCCTCCACCCTCGCCGGAGAATGAGGAGGAGGTGGCCTTTATTTTGGCGGGGTTACCTGCTAAAAAGGATTTTGAGGGATTTGCGCGAGAATTTGAGGAAAGCCGACGGGATAGTGTGTTGGCGGATGGTGAAAATTTATTGCCATGAAAATCATTAATGGTAAAACAAGAAAATATGAGTGAAATAACAATAACGACGGCAATCACCCCTGAACAGTCTATCTCAGATTTGACGATGGATTTTCTTAAAGACTTCACTCCGCTTGAAATACTAAGTGGAGGAAAAGCATTACTGATGCTTGATGAAAAAAGCAGAGCCTATTATATCCCTTGTCATATAAAAGCAACCGATTTTGTAGGAAAAGCCGATTTTAATGCAACTATTGATGGTAATGACGATGATGAATTATATAAACTTAATCGAGATATAACAGAAAATGAAGGCGCATTTGCGACAATGATAGCAGATGCTAAGGCTGGAAGAACATTTGAAGATGTGGTTGTGGAATTTGATAAGAGCTATTCTTCTGAACTACCATTAAAAATATACGGAGGGCAGCATAGAATAAGGGCGATTCAATCTGCGAAAGACTACAAACCTAATACCTATCATGGATTTAGAATTTATTTCGGCCTGACTAAGGAGCAGAGAGCAGAAGGTCGAAATCGCCACTATAAATAATACTTCAATAACTGTATCAAATGACCTATTGGATAGAATGAAGGAGCAGCTGCTCGGTTCCGAATTGAGAGATTATTGTCAACAAATAGCATTGTTAAATTCTAATCAAGATTTTTCTGATAAAAAAGATGCGACTATTCCTACTGTAAGGGTCGCTAGAACTTTTGTTGTTAACTATTGGAAAGGGAAAGATGCAAGAATGACAGATTTTCACAAACCAGTTGTCTGCAAGTCTGGAGGAATTGATGACGAGTATTTAAATATACGCCAATCAATTGTTTGGTCTGACTTAGATTTCATCGATGCAGGTAAAAAATTTACTCTTTTGCATCAAACTCAACGTAATAAGGTATCAACACGAAGAGTCGACAGTTATAATCAGTTTTCAAGCAAAGCAATCTCATTAGCGGTAGTTGCGAGTTGGAGTTATGCTGCTGGGTTGTATTCCAATGCTAAGAGTCTTCAAAGAATTTTATACGGGCTTACCGACAATTTGGGACAAAATGAAGATCCATTAAATGCGAAAGCCCTCTCAGAAGCTCGATTAAAAGGAATTGATCCTGATACTTATCGGGGGCTTGGTACGAGATCAACCCCAGATGAGTTAGGTAGAATGCTAGAAGTTTTTATTGTTCTTGTTGAAAAGGCAACTGAGAAGAAAATTTCCAAAAATCTAGCAAACGCATCAATTCAATCCTATGAGGCAAAGAAAGCAACCAATGATGCGAATAAATCACTATCTAAAATTTAATGCATATGTTTGAAGACTATATACAAGATGCCTATTCATTTTACGAGCTGGCAGAAGGCGAATCAAGATCAGGGAATGAAAGGAAGGCGAAAATGTTCTATCGCGCCTCAGTATTTTGCGCAGCAAGCTCTTTAGAAGCATTTACAAATTTTATCGGTGAAACGTTTAAACAAGGCAATAATATTGATAAGAATGAAATTGCATTCTTAAATGATAAGATTTTGGAAATATCTACATCTAAAGCAATAATTGAAGAGAAAACTAAATTCAATTCAATTGATGGAAAAATTAAATTTATTCTAAAAAGATTCAATGTTCCATTAGATACAGCCACTGCAAGGCAGTGGAAAGATTTTCTTGAATTTAAGGCTTTGAGAGATAGTTTAGTTCACCCGAAATCCCTGTCAGATGAAAAACCCATTGCAGACTATAAGCAAAGTATTAAAAAAGGGCTTAATGCAAATATTGATATAATGAGTTCGATTTCAACAAAATTATTTAATAAGCCATTAAGAAAAAGTCTAACAGATTTAAAAATATAAGCGGTTATGCTATAAAACAACTGTTTATTATTGACAATAATTTTTTTGCCATATTAGACGTGTTTACCCAAAACACACCAGCAAAATCCACCACTATGCCAATACCTGTCCTCATCAAAAAAAATTACCCCGCCCTATCCGCCCTTTGCGAACAGTACTGTGTGGCCAAGCTATACATCTTCGGCTCCATACTAACGGAACGCTTCCGACCAGACAGCGATCTCGATTTTCTGGTGACCTTTGGAGAGGTGGAATTGGAAGAGTACGCTGACAACTACTTTGATCTACGGGATGCCCTTAGCACTCTGTTTCAACGAAAAATAGATTTGTTGGAAAGTCAAACGCTGCAAAACCCTCATTTGAAACAAATAGTAAATAACTCCAAAGTATTGGTCTATGCAAGAGGACAAAGTACTCAAATGGCTGCTTGACATTCAAAAGGCCATTGCCATGCGCCACATTCCGCTCCTACACGCAGAAATAACCTACCACCTGTCACAAAGAACCCCATAACCCTTTGCTGATGGGTGCCAAATTCCCGTTCTTTGTCCCCATGTCACCCGTCCGTACTCGCCACCTCTTCGCCCTATCCCGCACAGCAGTCATCCTGCTGCTCAGCACCCTCTTGCTCTCCACCAACGACAACCACCTCTTTCACTACACCCACGCCCTCGACCAACGGGAGACGGCTTGGGTAGATTCGGTCTTTAATCAGCTCTCCGAAGAGGCACGTTTTGGGCAGCTGTTTATGCTCCGCGCCCACTCCGACAAGGATTCGACCTACGAGCAGCAGGTGGACAGCCTGATTCGGCGGTATCATCCCGGCGGACTGTGCTTCTTCCAGGGCACGCCGGAAAAGCAGGCGGTGCTCACCAACCGCTACCAGGCCGCCAGCGACAGTCTGCCCCTCCTGATTTCGATGGATGCCGAGTGGGGGCTGGGGATGCGCCTGCGGGAAGGCACCATTTCGTTTCCCAAGCAGCTCATGCTGGGGGCCATCCAGGACAACCAGTTAATCTACGAGTTTGGCCGCGAAATGGCTCGCCAATGCCGCCGCCTGGGCGTACAAATCAGTTTCTCCCCCGATGCCGACGTGAACAACAACGCCGACAACCCGGTGATTAACGAGCGCTCTTTTGGTGAAGACCGCTACAACGTGGCCGCCAAATGCTTCCAGTATATGTCGGGCCTCCAGGACGGGCGGGTGCTGGCCTGTGCCAAACACTTCCCCGGCCACGGCGATACCAACACCGATTCCCACTACGAGCTGCCCGTCATCGCCCATGCCCGCGACCGGCTGGACAGCCTTGAGCTGTTTCCCTTCCGGGTGCTGTCGCAACAGGGGGTTGGGTCGGTCATGGTGGCTCACTTGCAGGTGCCGACCCTCGACAGTCGGCCCCATCGCCCGACCACGCTCAGCGAGGCGACCATTCAGGGAGTACTGCGCAAAGACATTGGTTTTGAAGGACTTATCTTCACCGACGCGATGGAAATGAAGGCCGTGACCAAGTATTTTGGCCCCGGCGAAGCCGATGTGGAGGCCCTGCGCGCGGGCAACGACATCGTGCTGCTACCCGCCGACATCGGGGCAGCCATGCAAGCCATCCACGTGGCACTGGATAGCGGCCAGCTCAACCGTCAGCAACTATACACCAGCGTGAAACGGGTACTACGGGCCAAATACCGCCTTGGCCTCACCCGTCCGCAGCGGGTAGACCTGACCAACTTGCGCCAGGACCTGAACGCGCCCGACGCGCTGTTGCTGAAACGTCGCCTGATCGAAAACGCTCTCACCCTGGTGCGCGACCAGCCGGGGCGCGTCGGTTTCCCCGACCTGGCGGCGATCCGTATCGCCTCGCTGGCCCTCGGCGATACCAACCGCACTGTTTTCCAGACGGCCTGTGGTCGCTACGCCCCGATCACCCATTTCAACGCCGGTAAAGACCTTGATTCTGCCCAAGTAGCCCAGCTGCTGGACACGCTGGGCGGCTTCGACGTGGTGCTGGTGAGCATCCACGCTACCCGCTCCAAAGCGGTGGATCGTTTCGGCTTGACCACTAGCCAAGAGCAGCTCCTTGGCCGACTAAACGAGGCGACCACGGTGGCCCTCACCATGTTTGGCAATCCGTATAGCCTGCGCTATTTCGACGCTTGCCCCATTTTACTGGAGGCCTTCACCGAGGACCCATTGGTGCAGCAGTGTGCCGCCCAAGCCTTATTTGGGGCTGCCGATATAAGGGGCAAATTGCCGGTGACGGCTGGTTCAGCGGCGGTGTTTGGTCAAGGCATCATGAAAATTTACCCCGAAAAAAGGCTGGGTTATACGCTGCCGGAAGCGGTGGGGCTAAACAGCGATACGCTGGCCCTGATGGAAACTATTATCCGGGAAATGATCGCCACCGGAGCCGCTCCCGGCTGCCAGGTGCTGGTGGCCAAAGATAACCAAGTGGTATGGCACAAGGCTTATGGCTACTATACCTATGACTCCGTCAGGCCGGTCACGCTGGAGAATATGTACGATCTGGCCTCGGTCACCAAGGTGAGTGCCACGACGATCTCGCTGATGAAACTGGTGGACAGCGGACTGCTCAACACCGATTCGGCAATGAGCCGCTATGTACCGGAGCTACAAAACACGGACAAACGAGACCTGAAAGTAGTGGACATACTGATCCACCAAGCGGGGCTACAAGCCTGGATTCCGTTCTATACCAAGACTTTACAAAACGGATTGCCGAATCCCTACATTTATAGCACTGCTTCGGTGGCTCCGTTTGACGTACCGGTGGCCACTCGGATGTATATGACAAATGCTTGGGTGGACACGATTTGGCAGAACATTTTTCAGTCGCCGCTGCGTCCGGATCGGGCCTACAAATACTCTGATCTGGGGTTATACCTCACGGCGCGGGCCATTGGCAACGTAAGTGGTCAGCACCTCGACGAATTTGCGGAGCAGAATTTCTACCGTCCGCTGGGCCTGGCTACCACTTATAATCCCTGGCAGCGCGGCTGGGCCGATCAATGTGTGCCCACCGAAGAGGACGGTTACTTCCGCCACCAGCAGCTGCAAGGCTACGTACACGACATGGGCGCGGCCATGCTCGGCGGGGTGAGCGGCCACGCGGGCCTGTTCAGCAATGCCAACGACTTGGCCAAGATATTCCAGATGCTGCTGAACGGCGGCCAGTACGGGGGTCGGATTTATATCCAACCGCAAACTGTGCAACGTTTCACCACGCGCTACGCCACCAGCACCCGACGCGGTATCGGCTTCGATATGATGGAAACAGACCCCAAGGCAACCAAGAATATGAGTACCCTGGCTGGGCCGCGCACGTTTGGACACACTGGATTTACGGGCATTTGCGTCTGGGCAGACCCGGATAAAAAGCTGGTTTTCATATTTTTATCCAATCGAACTTATCCGACGATGGACAACAATAAATTGATCAACGGCGATTTTCGGCCCCGGTTGCAGAGTGTGGTATATCGGGCGTTGCGGTAGGTACGGGTCTCCCGGTCCGCACCGCAACGGCGAAACCAATCTTCCCGGCTTTTGCCATAACTTTGAAGAAAAAATTCGACCGATGAATTGGCAAGATTATATTTCCATCGACCCCAAAGTCATGCTTGGAAAACCGGTTATCAAGGGGACACGCATTACCGTACAGTTAATTTTGGAACGATTGGCATACGGCCAGACGATGGAAGAGTTGATGATTGCTTATCCACCTATTAGTCGCGAAGTAGTTGCGGCGTGTTTGCAGTATACCAAAGATCAGATGTAGATATGCCTAAACCAACAACAATCGACACTGTATCTTCCCACCACGATGAATGAACTAGACAGTAACCTGCCCCGCCTTACCCAACAGGACATTAACGACTTAGCCCGCGAAAATTTTGCCCGGCAAAAGGAGTTGAAGGCCGACATGGTGAAAGATTGGCTGCCGCGCTACACTGGTATGTCGCTCGAAAAATTTGGCCGGTACATCCTGTTAGTCAATTTCAGCGGCTATGTGCGTGCCTTCGCCGAGCAGCATGAAGTGCCCATCTACGGTGCCGACCGGCCCATGCAGGCGGCCACCGCCGACAATATTACGATTATCAATTTTGGCATTGGCAGCCCCAATGCGGGCTTGGTAGTGGACTTATTAGAAGCCATTCACCCCAAGGCAGTGCTTTTTTTAGGCAAATGCGGCGGCCTCAAAACCGGCAAAAACCACGTTGGCGACTTAATCCTGCCCATCGCGGCGGTGCGTGGTGAAGGCACCAGCAATGACTACCTGCCGCCCGAAGTGCCGGCCTTACCCGCCTTCGCCCTCCAAAAAGCCGTCTCCACTACCATTCGCGAGTACGAGCTGGACTATTGGACGGGGGTGGTCTACACCACTAACAAGCGCGTGTGGGAACACCGGGAGGATTTCAAACAGCGCCTCCGCGACCTGCGCTGCATCGCCATCGACATGGAGACGGCGACCATTTTCGTGGCCGCTTTCAAAAACCAGATGCCCGCCGGGGCATTACTCCTGGTGAGCGATATGCCGATGACCCGCGACGGCGTAAAGACCGAAGTCAGCGACCGGCACGTAACGGCCAACTTCGCCGATATTCACCTGCGGGCGGGTGTGGATTCCTTGAAAAAACTGATCAACAATGGCTTGACAGTGAAGCACTTGCGGTTTTAGAACACTGCCGCATCAATGCCTTTGGCCGCCAGCTGGTTGGCCAAACGAGTTGCCTCGTTTCGATCGTCGGTGCGCAAAATGACCACGGCCCACTTGCCGTTGGACAATTGTCTGACCTCGGCGGTGGCGTAGCGCAGCTTGATCACTTCTTCCAAGCGGGTCCGGGCGTTCTCTTTGGATGCGAAAGTGCCTGCCCGGACACTGTACTTCCCCTGGCCGGGTCCTTTTACTTTGCTCACGTTGCCTTTGGAAGTAAGCGTGGGTGTGTTTGTGTTGGTCCCTTCCGTCGGCTGTTGAGCAGTTGGTTGGGAGGTAGTGGATTTGAATGTGGTGGAAGGCTTACTGGTGGTCGTGGATTTGCTCGTGGGCGCATCCTCCACGCCATTGGCATCGGGCCGTGGTGAAGTGTAGTAGGCCGACGAATCGCTGGTACTGGAATAGCTGCTGCCAGTGGCCGTGGTGTCGGTGGCGTAACCCATGTCGCGCAGGGTTTTCTGTAGTTCGGCTTCCTCGCGGGCTTTGTCGGCCTTATCATTTTTCATTTGACAGGCCTTGTAGCCGAGCACGGCGATCAGCGCGACAAGCAGCGCGTAGAGGAGGTAAGTGAGTAAGCTGTTGGTTTTCATACGTGCAGAGACCAAAGTTGAGTATAAAAAAATGAAGTGTTGTCCGGGCGAAAGTAGGGGATTTTCAAATTGCGTTGCTTTGAAATCTTCGCAGCATCTTTGCCGACCTTGGCTATGATTCTTATTTATTGTCCATCGCGCGTTGCTATTTTGCCTGCTGCCATTTTGCCCATTGCCTTATGCTCTCCGTTTTTTCCGACACCTATTTTATGAAGCAGGCCCTCGCCGAGGCCGAGCAAGCGTACGCCGCCGGGGAGATACCGGTGGGCGCGGTCATTGTGTGCGACCACCGCATCATCGCCCGGACGCATAACCAGACCGAGCAGCTTACCGACGTGACCGCCCATGCCGAGATCATGGCCATCACCGCTGCTTCCGGGCATCTGGGCAGCAAGTACCTGCCCGATTGTACCCTCTACGTGACCGTGGAACCCTGTGTCATGTGCGCCGGAGCATTGGCCTGGGCCCAAATAGGCCGCGTTGTTTACGGTGCCACTGACGAGAAGCGCGGCTTTATGGTCGCTGGCGGTAAGGCCTTGCTGCACCCCAAGACCCGGCTTGAGTTGGGGGTACTGGAAGCCGAATGCGGGGAGTTGATGCAACGGTTTTTTCAGGAAAGAAGGGGTTTGGGTGCCCGGAAACTATAAAGCAACCATGCAAGCACCTACCCAGCGGTTAAAAAAGGTGGGTACATCATCAGCGCATGATTCTCCGTGACGGGGTCTTCGCGCAGCAGTTGGCCGGAAACCCGATCGTTCACCCGGCGCACAATGCAGTTGTGGCGGGAGTAGCCGCCCCACGGCTCGTGTTGAATAAAATGTTCTGTTTCCATTACTTCATACTTTTCCAACGGTAACTGGGCTGCCCGAACTTCTCCGTGCAAATGCGTAGCCGAGACCCATACCCGGAGCTGCCAGGGCTGGTCGGTTTCGTTGCGGAGTTGGAGATCGATGTAGTTATAGGCCAATGTCGCGCCCGACCCGAAAGGCAGCGTGCGGCCCGCATCGGGAAACACGTCGTAGCTATGCCGCCAACGCTCGGCCACGGTGAGCGGCGTGTGCAACGCCATCCAATACAGCAGGTTGCCAAGCTGGCACAGTCCCCCGCCAATGCCCTTTCCGATTTTCCCGTTTTCCAGCACCAGCCCCTCCAAATAGCCGCGACGGCGGGTGGGGCGACCAACCAATTGCCAAAAAGAGCAGGTTTCACCGGGACGTATCAGCAGCCCGTCGAGATGCTTTGCGGCTAAGTGCAGGTTAGTCACCTTGTTGTGCTGGAGGTACATATCCACGTTTTTTAGGGGTCGCAACAGAGGGGTTTGGTGTTCAAAAACCAAAGCCGGGAGGGGCGCTTCGCGTTGCGCCGCCCATTTTTCCTGGCCAAAATACCAGCGAAAGCGGCGTTTCCAGCAAAAAAACCAACGCCCCAGGCGACGGCGCAGGCGGGAGCGGGACACGGGAGGAAGCATACGGGACGATTGAACAATAAGCAAATCGCACAGACGGATTATCTTCGTAGAAATCAACCACTTAATCACTACCTTTTCGCCTCTTTGCGTTGGCCCCGCTTTTCTAAAACTACACCGTAAGGGGACCCAGTCAAAATCGGCTAGGCACAAATGTAAAAATTGACGACCAATGATTTGCAACAACAGTAACCAATAACCATTAACACGCATGCAGGCCCCCCGCTGGCAAATACTCCCCGCCGATGAAATGATCGTGCAACACCTGCACGACGTACTGGGAATTGACCTTTTGTTTTGTCGACTGCTGGCCCAACGCGGCATCGGCACCTACGAACAGGCCCGCCATTTTTTCCGCCCCACCCTGCACGACCTGCACCACCCCTTTGCAATGCGCGATATGCAGCGCGCCGTGGAAAGGCTGGACCAGGCCGTGCAGCGCAAGGAACGCATCCTGCTCTATGGCGACTACGACGTGGATGGCACGACCAGTGTGGCTTTGATGTTCGATTTTTTGACTGGCTTCCACCCCAACTTGGACTACTACCTGCCTGACCGCGATAAGGAAGGCTACGGAGTCAGCCTGGCCGGGGTCGAATACGCCCGCGAGACGGGCTGTACGCTGGTCATTGCGATGGACTGCGGCATAAAGGCCCATGCAGCGGTGGCTGTCGCCAAATCCTACGGCATCGATTTCATCATCTGCGACCACCATTTGCCCGAAGGAGACCTGCCCGGCGCGGTGGCCAACTTGGATCCGAAACGGCCCGATTGCAACTATCCATACGAGCATCTGAGCGGTTGCGGCTTGGCCTTCAAACTGGTGCAGGCCTTTGCCCTGCATTCCCATATGCCCGTCGAAGAGTTGGAAGACCTGCTTGATTTGGTCGCCGTCAGCATTGCCTGCGATATTGTTCCCATGGACGGGGAAAACCGGATTTTGGCACATTTCGGCCTGAAAAGGCTCAATCAAAAGCCACGTCTGGGCCTGTGGGCCTTGTTGGACCGCGCCAATCGCCCTTCTCCACTGAACATCAGCGACGTTGTCTTTGGTTTAGGTCCGCTCATCAACGCTGCCGGTCGCCTGGGCGATGCCCGCGACGCCGTGCGCCTGCTACTTTCCACCGACCGCAATGCCGCCATAGACAGTGCTTCCAAACTGGCGCATCGGAACCGCGAGCGGCGGGCAGTTGATCAGTCAATGGCGAAGGAGGCCGAGCGGCGCTTTCGCGCCCTGCCCGGTTGGGAGGCGCGCAAAAGCATCGTCCTGTTCGATGCCACGTGGCACAAAGGCGTCATTGGTATTTCGGCCAGCCGATTGGTCGAGACCTTTCATCGCCCCACCATCATTCTGATGCAAAGCGGTGACCGGGCCGTGGGGTCGGCACGCTCCGTGCAGGGCTTCGATCTATACGCGGCTTTGCAACAGTGCGAAGACCTGTTCCACACCTATGGCGGCCACGCCTATGCCGCCGGGATGCAGATGCCATTGGCCAATGTGCCGACTTTTATCGAGCGTTTTGAGCAAATTGCGCAGGAGCGGCTGACTTTGGAACAGGAAACTCCCGTCGTGGAACTCTGCGCCCAAGTGCGCCTGGACGACCTGACCACCAAATTCTGGCGGACGCTCCGGCAGTTTGAGCCGTTCGGACCCATGAACCAGACCCCTGTTTTTTGGGCGGAAAACGTGGTGGACACCGGGCACGGTCGCCGCTTGGACAACAACCACGTCCGGCTTTCGCTGCGCCATCCGGATGGACAGGCGATTTTTTCCGCCATTGGTTTCGGCCTGGGCCCGGCCTTTGAGCAGGTGCAGGGCAAGCCCTTTGACGTGGCCTTCCAACTCCGCGAAGAACAATGGCGCGGGGAACGGAGCCTCACGCTGCAAATCAAGGATTTCCGCCCAACCAAGTAAATAGGCAACTTACAATCGGCAAATTGGCCAGCCAAATGCACCCATCCTTCAACAGGGCTGTTAATGATAACAAAATACAAAATGCGTCCCGGCGTTTTGGCCACTCATGTCTAACTTTGCCCGCTTTTTCGCGCCTTTACATAAGAATCAAATCATTCTTTCCAATACCATGCTAAAATACTTTCTTATTTCCCTGAGCGTATGGCTGGTTGCTTCTTCCGGAGCCGTCGCCCAAACGCCTGATCCCGTGCTGTTTACCGTCAACGGCACTTCGGTCACGGCCTCTGAATTCAAATACATTTACAGCAAAACCAACCAGGACAAGGCCGACTTTTCGGAACCCTCGCTGCGCGAATACCTCGATCTGTACACCAAGTTCAAACTGAAAGTGCAGCGTGCCCGCGATATGCGTTTGGACACGATTGTTGCCCTGAAGGGCGAGCTCGACGGCTACCGCCGCCAACTGGCCAATTCCTATCTCGTGGATCGGGAGGTGACCGACAAGCTCATCCGCGAGACCTACGACCGGATGCTGCAAGACGTGGACGTAAGCCACATCCAGATCGTACTGGACCGCAATGCAAAACCTGCCGATACCCTGCGTGCTTACAACCGGGCCATGAGCTGGCTGCGGAAGATCAATGCGGGTACACCATTTGAAAAAATGGCCCTCGACAGTTCGGAGGATAAAACCGTCAAGGAAAACAAGGGCAATTTGGGCTTTATCACCGCTATGCTTCCCGATGGCTACTACGCAATGGAGAAGGCCATCTATTCGGCCAAACCGGGTGCCGTGTTAGGTCCCATTCGCACCACTTCGGGCTACCATCTGGTGCGCACGAATGCGGTCCGACCCGCGCGTGGCGAGATAGAAGTGGGGCAAATTCTGTTACGCAAGGGCAACTCCGAGGAACAAGGTGTGGTCGTCAAGCAGCGTGCTGATAGTGTATACACCGCCTTGAAAAATGGGGCCAAATGGGAAGAAATGGTCACCCGGTATACCGATGACAAGGCGACAGCCCCCAAAGGCGGCTACATCGGCTTTTTCGGCATCAACCGCTACCAGAAGAACTTCGAGGATGCTGCTTTCGGCCTGCAAAAAGATGGCGATTTTTCAGCCCCCGTCCAGTCCAGCATTGGCTGGCACATCATCAGAAGAATCAGCCAGCGGCCAGTTGGTGCTTACGAAACCGTAAAACGCAGCCTTTCTGACCGGGTGAAACGCGACAGCCGCAATGAAGTGGCCCGCCAGAGCATGATTGGCCGGATCAAGAAAGAAAGCAACTTCCAGGAATACCCGGAAGTGCTGCAAAAATGGATGGACGGCCAAAAGGATACCGTGTTCCACACTTTCCGTTGGAAGCCCGACCCGGCCAAGCCACAGACGGTGCTGATGCGTTTTGGCAACCAGAAAGCCTACACCATTGCCGATTTTGAAGAATATAATGCCCGCGCCAGCCGCGACCGGATGCGTGGCAGTGGCTATCCCGTGGCCGAAACAGTGCAGAAACTCTACGCGACTTGGACAGAAGAAGTGACCATGCAGTATGAGGAGGCCCAACTGGATCAGAAATACCCGGAATTCAAGTCGCTCATGCGCGAGTACGAAGAAGGCATTCTGCTGTTCGAGGCCCTCAAACAGAACGTCTGGGATCGGGCGAACACCGACTCCGTAGGATTGGAGAAATACTTCAAGTCTACGCTCAGCCAGAAGTATAAATGGGACGAGCGGGCTGCAGTGAGCATCTACACTGTCAAAACGGACGACCCGAAGATCGTGGAAAAAGTACGGACCCTCGCCGCCAAAAAACCGGCTGCCGATGTGCTGAAAAAATTCAATAAAGTGGGCAAGCCCGAGGTGGTCGCCGTGTTGGAAAAAATGTACGAGAAAGGCAAGAACAAAGACCTCGGCGACCTCTGGCTGGCCGGTGCCATGACGCCGATGAAGGCCGACACCAGCACCAAAACGACGACTTTCCTAAAGGTGGAAGCCATCCGGCCGCCCACTCCAAAAAGCCTGCCGGACGCACGCGGCTACGCGGTGGCCGACTATCAGGATTATTTGGAAAAGCAATGGATCGAGGAATTGCGCAAGTCTTATCCGGTGAAAGTGGACGAAATGGTGTTGCGCAGCCTGGTGAAAAAGTAGGGGCAAGTTGGCAAAATGCAAAATGCAATGAGCAAATGGCAGAAAAGCAATGGGCAAAAGGCAATAAGCAAGCAACAAACAATCGCTTATTGCCCTTTGCTTATTGCCTTTTTACCTGTTGCTTTACACCGTGCCGCGATTGCGCGTGCGCCAGATCGATAGAAACAGTCGCCCGGCCAGCACTGGTGCCGCCACGATGCTGCCCGCACCAAAGAAAATCATTGTCCCCCAAGTGTACGATTCCATCGCCCGTTTCTGATCGGGCGGTAGATGGCTCGTCAGCGGCTCCCAGCTTTGTTCCTCGATGTAGTTCATAAAGCCGTGCAGGCCACTGACCAGCATAAAAGTGATCGGCAGCAAAAGCAGGATCAGGGCGACTTTTAGCACCTGCCTTTTGGCCAGGAAAGTGTGTTTTAGTAAAAATATGTAGCGGGTGAAAGTCATCAGCATTACGATGAACGCCACATTCCACGCCTGGAAAGGCCAGGAGGATAGGGCGTGGCGGATGGGATAGACCAAGGCGAAGGCCGCCGTCGCCGTCGCTGCCCACCAGATCGCTTCCAATAAAATCGTCAATGACTTTTTTTGATCCATCTTGTTGCCCTGCGGCCATGCTGTGTTTAATATAACAGCCTCTGCTGGCCGATGTTTACCGCCTCCCATTATTCAGCGGTGGTGTTTATTAGGATGACCAAGCACAAACGAAATCGTAACACCGCCGAAATAATACCAATCGCCTTTTTTAGGGTTGCCATTGTACCGAATGCCGTCGAGGTCATCCGAAAAGACCGGGCGAAAACCACCTTCCACCCCAACCACCAACCGCTCCCTGATGTCGGCACGTAGTCCGATACCGACGGGGACGACAATAAATTTGCTGCTCAAACCCTCTTCCGGGAGCGGTGTACGCAGGCTTTCGTTGCGCCGGTTCGGTGGTCCATAATATTCGGCGTCCGCATTGGCAAAAGTGGCTCCCAAACCGGCGAAAAGATAAGGACAAATAGAAGAGCGGTGGACGCCAGTATTGGAGAACCGCGAATTGCCGGTCACAAACCATTCGCCAACCAGTCCCATTTCCACAATAGAAGTGGAAAACCGGATATTACGAGTGGCAAGGGCGGGAGAATTGGCGTCATCTCCCGAAATGGACCCCGAATAAACGTGAAAACGAGTCGAGAAATGGTTATTGAAGTGGTAACGCAAGTAAGCCCCGTAGCCAGGGTGAATCTCCGCAAGATCCACCGCCTTCTCCGCAAGATCGCCGGAATAGCTGGTTAAGCCGAACAGAAAACCAACTTCGACATAGTTTCCCTTGGGAGAAGTCCGACTGGGCGTTTGTGCATTAGCCATCAAGCACGGCATAAAATAGAGCAATAGCAAAAAATGCTTCATGAAACCAAGTTTGGATTGTACACGTATGGGTGATGTATAAGATGCTGTTTTAAAACCCCGGATAAAAAGAAAAGGCAACCTTCTATCTTTGGATGGTCTAAGCAAGGCTTGCAAAAATACTGCCATCGGCATTTTTTAACCTGACTACTCTATGCCTCTCGATCAGCAACACGAAGTCGATCGCCTAAAATCACAGCGCGGCGAAATGACTTTCTTCGATCATATATCCGAGCTGCGGCGGCACATTTTGCGCTCCGTACTGGCCATCGCCATATTTGCCGTATATTTCTTGTCCAACAAGGAATTTGTGTTCAACACGCTCATGTTCGGGCCGCGCGACCCGAATTTTCCGACCTATCGAGTGATGTGCGGACTGTCCAATTGGGCAGGCCTGGGCAACAAAATATGTTTCACGCCGCCAAAATTCAACGTGATCACCCGCGAACTGGGCGAAGCACTCATGCAGCATATGTACATTTCGTTCTGCCTGGGCATCATTTGCGCCTTCCCCTACATTTTTTGGGAGTTCTGGAAATTCATCCGGCCAGGCCTGCTGGACACCGAGCAAAAGGCCGTACGCGGCATCGTCGGCATCTGCTCCCTACTCTTCCTGTTTGGCAACGCCTTTGGCTACTACATCATTGCGCCATTCTCCATCAGCTTTTTGGCCAGCTATACCGTGGAAGGGCTGGACGTATCGCCCACCCTGGCTTCTTACGTGACCTACATGACCATGTTCACGCTGCCGACCGGATTGATCTTTGAGATGCCGATCGTCTCTTTCTTTCTGACCAAAATAGGCGTAATTGGGCCAAAGATGCTGCGCAGCTACCGTCGGCATGCCGCCGTGGTGATCGTCATCATTGCCGGGATAATCACCCCGCCCGATGTGATGTCGCAAACGCTGGTCGCCATCCCGTTGTTCGCACTTTACGAGGTCAGCATACTGGTGTCCGCCAGTGAGCAGCGGCGGCGCAATCGCACCCTGGATGCCCTGGAAAAGGAGAACCGGCAGGTAGTACCAGTGAAAGAGGATGATTGATCAGACAACTGGACATTTTGAGATTGGACTTTAGACCTGACTATACAAAAGCCCTATTCACAAGCCCTTGCATCAATCAGTCCAACATCCAGTGTCAAAATGTTCAGTAGTCTGTTACGGTTGCTTTTCCGCCGCATAGGCGGCAGCACCGATGATGCCGGCGTTGTTCAGCAATTTGGCCGGGATGACCCGCGCTTGCGTGAGCAGCTGTGTTTTGTAAGATTCATAAAACTTGCTTTCGCCCCCGCCCAAGATAAACAGATCGGGTGAAAACAGGCGCTCCAAGTGCAACAGGTACTCGTTGAAACGGTCGGCCCATTCCTTTCGGCTGATCTTGAGCCGTTCCCGGGCACCCGAGGAGCAATATAGTTCGGCGGATTTTCCATTTTTCCACAGCACGTGGCCCAGCTCAGTGTTGGGCACCAATTCGCCGCGATAAAACAAGGCGGAGCCTAAGCCCGTGCCAATTGTGATCATCATCACTACGCCTTCTTCGCCCCGACCCACGCCGTAGCGCATTTCGGCGATACCGGCAGCATCCGCGTCGTTAGTAGCAAAGACGGGACTACCAGTTGCCCGCCCAAAAACCTCTTCGATGTTGGTGCCGATCCAAGAGGCATCAATATTCGCCGCCGAAAGGGAAACCCCGTTTTTAACGACGGCCGGGAAACCGCAACCAATGGGGCCTTGATAATTGAAAAAATCGGCCATCTCGGCGAAAGTTGCCCCCAACAGTTCGGGCGTGGAAGGCTGAGGCGTGGGAATGCGGAACCGTTCCCCGTGCAATTTGCCTTTTTCAAGATTTACCAATGCACCCTTAATCCCGGATGCGCCTACATCGATGCCGAGAATGGCAGGCATAAGTTGTTCGTTTTGAATTGAAAAAAATTATTCTCCTGAGGGTACCTCTTCTACGACCTCGTCTTCGCCAGTCTCGCTGACCAGTGCTCGCTGTTTGCGCCGTTCGATGGAATTGGCGTGCATATCAAAATACTCGCTGCGGTGTCGGACAATGTCGGCAGCAAGATAGAGTGCTTTGATGAAGGAACTTTCATCCGCCTCGCCTTTCCCCGCAATATCGTAGGCTGTGCCGTGGTCGGGTGAGGTGCGCACCGCCGCCAGGCCCGCCGTGTAGTTCACGCCTGCGCCAAAGGAGAGGGCTTTGAACGGCACCAAACCCTGGTCGTGGTACATGGCCAGGATGGCATCGAACCGCTGGTGTTGGTTTGCTCCAAAGAAACCAT
The DNA here is from genome assembly GCA_043753125.1 of Saprospirales bacterium. Lineage (GTDB taxonomy): Bacteria > Bacteroidota > Bacteroidia > Chitinophagales > Saprospiraceae > M3007. The sequence goes on from JAYUXG010000505.1 coordinate 17,871, forward strand.
CGGCGGGAAACGGGCCAAAGGCCAGTACGCCCTTTGCTTTGGCTTCCTCAATGGCTACTTGGATGATCTGCTCATCCTCCGTCCCGATCGCACCCCCGTCGCCCGCGTGCGGGTTTAGGCCAAACACCGCAATGGTTGGTCGGGCAATATTGAAGTCGATCCGCAGCGTCTCAGCCATGATGAGGATTTTGCGCAGCACTTTTTCCTTGGTAATCGCCCCCGCTACTTCCCGGATGGGCAAGTGGTTGGTAACCAACCCGATCCGCAGGTTGTCGGAGATCATGAACATCAGTGAATCCTTGGCTTGGAACTCGTTGGCAATGTACTCCGTGTGGCCGATAAACGGAAAACCGGCCAGTTGCATCGCTTTCTTATGGATTGGCGCAGTCACCAGGGCATCTATTTCGCCGGCTTGCAGGTCTTTCACCGCTTTTTGTAGCGCGTCGTAGGCGCACTTGCCGCCCGAGTCGGTGGCCTTGCCCAAAGTGATATTCACGCTGTCGGACCAACAATTAATGATATTGATCCGGTCAGGCTGCGCCTCGGCGGCCGACATGATGGAGTGAAACTGAATGTTTTCCTGCGTAATGATATTCTTATGGTAGGCCACCACCTTGGTGCTACCGTAGATAATCAGGGTGAAGTTGGCGCCGATCTTCTTGATGGCAATAGCCTTCAAAACGACCTCTAAGCCGATGCCGTTAATGTCGCCGCAGGAAATGCCGATGGTAATGTTGCTCATTTTGTTTTAACTATAAGGTATGAAGTATGAACGACGGGAAAAATAGTTCATAGTTTATACTTCGTACTTTATAGCGCATAGTTTTTTAAAAAGTGATGTAGAAGCCGCACCCCCACACCCGTGCCTTCCTTGGTGCGGTAGC
>JAYUXG010000506.1:0-8103 GCA_043753125.1 Saprospirales bacterium
GAAATCCTGATGAAACAAGGCTTGACTTATCCGCAAATAGTAAAACTGGTCGAGAACTGCCGCGGAAAGTTCAACGTTAGTTCCATGCACGTAGGCAAGCCGCTGCGCTTCCTCGCCGACCGCCAAGATGGCCAGGCGCGCTTTATGATCTATGAGCCTTCCCCCTACGAATACGTCACCTTTCAGCTCACCGAGCCTTTCGAGACGACCATCACCAAACGGGAAGTAGAAACCAAAGTGATCGCTGCTTCGGGTATACTTGAAACGAGTTTCTGGCAGGCACTGACCGACAATGGGCTGGACGACGAACTGGCCGATGGCATGATCGACGTACTGGCTTCGTCCGTGGATTTTTACCACCAACGCCAGGGGGACTGCTTCAAAGTGGTCTACGAACAGCATTATGTGGAAGGCAAAGCCGTTGGCACGGGCAACATCCTCGCCGCACTATATGAGCGGGAAGGGAAGCAATACTATGCTTTCCACTATGACCAGCCGAGCGAACGCACCAAATACTTCGATTTTGAAGGGCGGCCCGCCCGAAAGGCGTTCCTGAAATCGCCGGTCAAGTTTAGCCGTATTTCGAGCCGCTATAGCCTCAACCGTCTGCACCCGATACTGGGCTACAACCGCCCGCACTTCGGTACGGACTATGCGGCTCCCTACGGCACGCCCATCATGTCAGTGGCCAATGGCACGGTGCTGGAAGCAACCCGCCGGGGCGGCAATGGCAACTTTGTCAAGATCCGCCACGATGGCACCTACCAGAGCCAGTACTTGCACATGAGCAGTTTTGCCAAGGGCATCCGTCCCGGTGCGCAAGTTGGGCAAGGTCAGGTGATTGGATATGTCGGGGCCACCGGTCTGGCTACCGGCCCGCACTGCTGCTTTCGCTTTTGGAAACACAATAAGGAAGTGGATCACCTGCGGCTCGATTTGCCTTCGCCTGACCCGATGAAAGGGGCTGATCTGCAAGCCTTTATGCCCATGCGCGACCAACTGATGCAGTTGCTGAACGGCGTGGCGTACCGCAGCCATGAGGAGTTGACGGGTAGTAGTAAACCAATACTGTAATTCGACATGATACAGCCTTGAGTTGCTTTCGCGAGAAGTCTATTGAATCAGTTTCAGGAACTGACTATTTTGTAAAATTAGCACCAGCAAAGAATACGTTTAAAGAGATGGAGAGGTGCCTCATTGTAACAAAATTTTCTGGAAGACTGCTTATCCGAGGGATTTCTGATCTCCATGCCAATTTTTGTTTGTGCAACGCGCTACCAGGCCACTACCTTCCCGCTCACTATGCCTCGGCTATTTTGCACCGTGTACAAATACACCCCGCTCGGCAAGTTTTCCCGCTCGAAAATGATGGATTCCGACCGTATGTGGCGGTACACCCGTAAGGTATGGCCCGTCAAGTCGGATAGCGTAACCGTCATCGGCTCCGCATCGCTCCGGGCGATGAACAGGGTGGTGCTTGCGTAGAATGGATTGGGTTGCGCAAATACCGCGAAGGGAGCGGGTGTGGGTGCATGGGCGGCACTCACTTGCCCCGCCGACACGCAAGGTGGTACGCCCGGCAGCGCATTGCACTTTTGATAGTTGGCGTTGACTACCGCTTGGATGTTAGCGATACAGACGTTGGCATCAGGCCTGCCTTGGTAGTATATGCGCAGCAGATTGCCCGGCAGGATGTTTTTTTTGATACCGCTTTCGGTGGGCGACAGGGCCAGGATGCGCCCCGAGGCCTCCTCATATTGGATGTTCCCGTCAAAGTCGGGGGCCAGATTCTCCACCCCTGCAATCTGTAGGCCGCCCACCGAGAACTCGTAGCCGATCACTTGGTTGAAAGGATTGATAATCTGCACCGTAAAGGTCTTGGCGACAGTATCCAGCAGGCCGGGTTGCAGATAGACAATGTCCTCCTCATTTTTCAGACCAGTTGGGAATTGGCAGGGAAAACGCACGCCCCAGTGATTGGCATCGTCCGCATACAGGTTGCATTCCTGGAGCAAGGCGGCATCAAAAACGTCGATCTGCCCGTCGGCAAAAAGGTCGCGGCAGTCGGTGGCGTCGGCATTGCCGAGGCGTATGGCTGCTACATAAGCGTCTATATCGGCGGTATCGAACACCGTATTTTTATCCCAATCGCCCCTCCGGAGGAGGCCGTTACAAATGCCTTCGCAGTCTGGTTGCGCATCGCCAAACAGCTGGCCCAGGCAATCGGTGTATTGCGGACAATCGTTCTCTAAAAATTCGATTTGCGGCTCCAGGCCTGCGTAAGCCAGAGAAAAACAGGCCTGCGCCCAGTTGTTGCCATAGTCTCTTTCGACCCGACCAGCCTTATCGGGGCTTTTGTCCCAATTGACGCGTACCACCAAGGTGTAGTTACCGGCGGGCAAATCCGTAATGTCTATCCATTGGCAAGGCAGGTCCGCGTTGTAAATGTCGCCGCAATTACTGGTGATGCCCATGTTGCCACAGGTGTATTTGCCAAGCCCACCGTCGTTACATTCCAAGTCAAGCACACAGAAGCCATTCTTGCTGCCGACCGGCAGACGCGTACCCAATGCATTGAACAGTACGTACTCTGCGTAGCCACGGTAGTGCCAATGCTGGTGACAGGCGTCCCAGGCGAACTGGTTAGAAGGCAGGGCTGGGTCAAGGGGTGGGGAACCGATAAAATAGTCTTGGTTGCCAATATTTTTGATATGCGTGGTAAAACGAACGATGCGCCGTGTACCCGTCCCACGTAGGCAGCCTTCTTGCACGGCGCAAGCATCGCCATTGAGGATGACGTCCGCACTGATAGAGTTCACCAGTTCGTCTTGCAGCACGACCAGGTCGGGCGCGTTGGGGCAGGCCGGATTGCCCGGATATAAGCAATCGCCGCTGACGGAGGCCAACGGATTGAAGTTACAGGCGGTTGGGTCGGTACAGCCCATGACTGGTCCAACGTAGTCCACCGAAAAATAAATGGGTTTTGGGCCACAGCTGCTGTCTTTGTAACGGAGGCGAACAAAATAAGACTGGCCTCCAGCCAAATAGACCGTCGCCAGGACACCCGCAGCGCATCCAGCATCGGCATAAAAATTGGCCCCCGTCTGATCGTTGCTCAACGCAATGTCCGTGCAATGGTCGTAGAGCCAGACCTGGGTTGGGCAGACATTCTCGGCAAAGCAGGTATTGATCTGGTACGTACCCGTATCGGCAGGCGTAAAGCGGTACCACGTTTCGCGGAGGTCCGCTGGCGCGACCCAAGCCCCTGTGTCCACCACGAAAGGGTTGTTGCAGAAGCTGCCCGACGGGCAACCAAAATAGATGATTTCGCCGAAATCATAGTCCCCGCCGGTGTTCTCTTGCACCAGCGAGTCGTTGACAAACAGGCGGTACATTCCATCGGGCGCAATCCCGTCCCCATAGTCGTCCATAATGCGGAAGGCCACACAGTCATTGTCGGACACGCAGTAGTTGAAAACGGCCAGTTCTGGCGTAGAGCAAGTATCGAAGGCGTAGACCAGCGAGCCGTCCAGATTGGTTAATCGCCACGATACTTCCCGAAAATACTGGTCTGGGTCGATCTCCAAGCGGACCCCATACTGCCCAGCCGGACATTGGGCACTTAGAGCGGACATAGCCCAGAGGTGGAAGAAAAGCAGGGGTATATAATGCCTCATGTTGCGCGCGTTAGTTTTTGTCTGGCGAAAATACCGCGTTTGTGCCAATGGCTGGCATCCTTTTTTATCCCTTGTTGCCCAGAGGTACTCGTTGTTTAAAAGCCAAATGTTAATCTATAGCAAACGCTGACAATCAAGCACTTGACAAGACTGTACCCCGCATAATGGAGTATTCTCTTGAAATAAGGAAGGAGATGGGAGCGTTATTCTATCCTGTTCTTGTTTATAGACATTTTGCTCGTTTTAAACCCATACTATGCACTTATTCCGCTTCGTTTTTTCCTTTATTGTGTTGATTGGCTATTCCAACGTTTCTGCTTTTGCGCAAGCAAACTCCGACTGGGTGTTAAAAAATGACAAGGACAATGTTAAGGTTTTCTATAAAAAAACCGCCGACATACAAGAGATAAAATTAGTTACTTCCTTAAAAACCACTTTGTCCGGCTTGGTGGATTTGTTGTCGGAGGTAAATAACTACCCTACTTGGGGCTATAAAATCATGGAATCGCGGTTGCTGAAGCGCGTTTCCGACACTGAGATGTTCTATTACACGCGGCTGGATTTTCCGTGGCCTTTGGCTGACCGCGATCTCGTCATGCACACGGTCCTGAAGCAGGAGGCCAACTCGCGCCGGATTATTTCCACCAGTGTGGCCGTGCCGAATTATCTGCCGCAAGTGCCTGATGTGGTGCGTATTGCCGATGCGCATACCCAGTGGACGTTGGTGCCTGGTAACGATGGTTGGGTATATGTAGAGTACTTTTTGCATACGAACCCAGGTGGCAATATTCCCGACTGGGCAGTCAACATGGCCATTGATGTAGGTCCGCGCGAAACGATCAAGGGCTTGCGCAACTTGTTGCCGAAAACGCGCTATCAGGCAGCCCGGCTGGGCTACATCAGAGATTAGGCTTACCGTGATATTTCCTCCATAATTTCAACATTCTCCACTTTTCTCAACCTACCTATATGTCCCTACTCCGCTCCTTTTCCATCATTTGTTTTTCCTCGTTGTGTTGGAATATCGCCACTGCTCAAACTGAGCAAGGCTGGGTATTCAAAAACGAGACGGATGGGGTGAAGATTTATCACCAGCAGACGCCGGGCATGATGCACGTCAAGCTCAGCACAACGCTAAAATCCAGCCTTTCCGGTATTGCTACTTTGTTTTCAGAAGTAGAAACTTACCCAGTTTGGGGCTATAAAGTCGCCGAGTCGAAGCTGCTCCGTCGCGTCTCGTCGACCGATATGTACTACTACTCCAAGTTCGACTTTCCCTGGCCCATGGATGATCGGGACATTGTGCTGCACAGTGTATTGGTACAAGACCCGACGACTCGCCGCATCACCATCACCAATACGCCCCAGCCCGACTATGTGGCTGAAAACAAAGGGATTGCCCGCATTCGGAATTCCAAGACCAAATGGACGATCACTCCAGCGGCCAACGGAACCCTGCAAGTGGAGCAGCAAATATCGACCGACAGTGGGGCCAATATGCCCGATTGGCTGGTTAAGATGACGATTGACACTGGCCCGCGCGAGACAATCAAAGGCATCCGCAAAACACTGGTGAAACAACATTACCAGACCGCCAAGCTCGCGCATATCAAGGACTAGAAGGCAAAGGGGAATAAGCAATTGGCAATAGGCAATAGGCAAGCCAGTGCAATAAGCAAAGGGTAGGAGGCAACATTGCCGCTTGCCCTTTGTTATTCATTTGCTGATTGCCTTTTTTCCTTATTGCCTATTTTCATGCTATGTACTACAAAAGTTTGCGCGAGGCTGCCCGCGACCTGGAACAGCATGGTATGCTGTTGCGCATCCGGGAAGAGGTCGATCCCAATCTGGAAATTGCGGAAATCCATCGCCAGGTTTTTGAGCAACAAGGCCCGGCCATCCTGTTTGAACGGGTAAAAGGCAGCCCGTTTCAAGCATTGAGCAACCTGTACGGCACTTTTCAGCGCACGGAATGGCTGTTCCGGCACACCCTTGATCCAGTAAAACGGGTGATCGAACTAAAACAAGACCCCACCAATTTTCTCAAAAAACCAACTCGCTATCTTCGTGCGCCGTTTACTGCGCTATCGGCACTACCAATGCGCAGTTGGTTTGGTGCGCCCGTTGCCTATGGTCAAACGACTATCGACCAGCTCCCCCAGATTAAGAGCTGGCCCATGGACGGCGGGGCTTTCATCACCATGCCCCAGGTCTATAGCGAAGACCCCGACCAGCCCGGCCCCATGCACGCCAATGTAGGGATGTATCGCATCCAGCTCTCGGGCAACGAATACCTTCTAAATCAAGAGATTGGCTTGCATTACCAGCTCCATCGCGGCATTGGGGTACACCACACTAAGTACAACCAGCGCGACGAACCGTTTCGATGCAGCATCTTCGTGGGCGGCCCACCGAGCCATGCGTTCTCGGCCATCATGCCGCTGCCAGAAGGATTGAGCGAGCTGACCTTTGCCGGGATGCTGGCGGGCCGACGCTTTCGCTACGCCTATCACGGGGCTGGAAAAAATAGGGGCTTGCTCAGCAGCGATGCCGATTTTGTTATCACTGGCGAGATCATAAAGAATGTCAAGAAGCCCGAAGGGCCGTTTGGCGATCACTTGGGGTATTACTCGCTGACCCACGACTTCCCGGTGATGAAGGTGGACAAAGTGTACCACCGCAAGGATCCGCTTTGGCACTTTAGCGTGGTAGGCCGCCCGCCGATGGAGGACAGCAGTTTTGGGTGGCTGATCCACGAACTGGTGGCCCCGTTGGCGGCACAGGAGTTTCCGGGCTTGAAAGAAATCCACGCCGTAGATGCCGCCGGGGTGCATCCACTATTGCTGGCCATTGGTCATGAGCGATATATGCCTTTTCGCGAGCGCATTCCGGAAGAAATCCTCACCATTGCCAACCGTATTTTGGGTTCAGGGCAGACCTCCCTAGCCAAATTCCTGTTCATTGCCGCCAGCGATGACGACCCGAACTTGGATACCCACGACTTGCCGCACTTTTTCCAGCATTTTCTGGAGCGCGTGGATTGGCGGCGCGATCTGCACTTTCAGACCCGTACCACCATTGATACGTTGGACTATTCTGGCTCGGGCTGGAACGAAGGCTCCAAAGTAGTGTTGGCCTGCCGGGGCGCACTCCGGCGCACATTAAAAGCCGAATTGCCAATTGGCTTTACTTTGCCCAGTGGTTTCAGCGACCCGCAGTTTTGTTTGCCAGGCATTCTGGCTATAAAATCACCCCCGTTTGAATATGGTGAGGCAGCGCGTACCCAGGCAGAATCCTTTTGCAAAGCATTGGAAAACATAGCGTTGCCACACGTCCCGCTCATTTTGTTGGTGGACGACAGCCGATTTACGGCCGCTACGATCAACAATTTCGTGTGGGTGGCTTTCACCCGCGCCAATCCAAGCCACGACCTTTACGGGGTACGGTCAGCGGTGGAGTTCAAGCACTGGGGCTGCCAGGGGCCGTTGGTGATTGATGCTCGCAAAAAGCCGCACCATGCACCGGAATTGGTAGTAGATCCGGCAATGGTCGGGCGGGCAGCAGCTATATTAGGACGAGCAGGCAGGTGATTTGTTGCCGACCAAAAGTTGGCAACAAAATCTACACGCTTCGGTAGTATTTAGCCTCTATGACGCGAATCATAATGTAAGAACCGATCAAGGCAGCAATGATAGCCTCCCCAAAAGAGAAGACGCCAGATAGGACAGGATTGAGGTAATCAGCCAGCACCCGTGGCGATTGCGCCCTGATGCTGTTCATCAACTCAGGATTGGCGTACAAAAACAGCATCAGGAAAATAGCAAATGCCCCGGCTCCTATGCCCGTAGTCGTCACTCCCATAGCCACGCCTTCGGAGTAGTGGTCGAAGCGATTGGGCTGATCCTGTATCCAGGCACGCATGGCCAACCACAATATGCCAAAGTGAATTATAGCGTTGCCGTACCGCAGGTTTATCGAGTCGCTGAGGCCGAATATGTGCATAAGAAAGAAAAATGCAGTGAATCCAATAAACATCAGGATACCATAGCGGAGTGCGTACTTTAACATAGAATAGTCGGGTTTAAATGATTAAAGTGTTGTGGTGCAGGGGCCAACAATAATATTTGTTCCTAAAAAGATCGTACCACGAGCTAAAATACGCTCATCTACTCGGTGGGTGCAAAGAGGCGTGTGGAAACTTTTTCAAAGATTTTCGCCTTTGGTAATCAACATGGAGTGGGTTTGGACAAGAACAAAATGCAACGTGCTGGCTATCAAACAATTAAATTACTATTTGTTAGGGAATAAACGGCGAGGAATGGTGAAAAAACTTTATAAATCCCGGTTGGGCCATTCCTCAACCAGAATAAAATTGCAAAAAAATTTGCCCGAGGTTTGGAAATCGAAACGGCCTGCTGCTATCTTT
>JAYUXG010000507.1:0-8092 GCA_043753125.1 Saprospirales bacterium
AGGGTGATGAGCCGACCGTAAGGATCCAAATCGCTGTAATAGAGGTAACTGTCTCCGGCTTGGTTGCCGCTATAATTGGCCTCCCACAGTTGGTCGCCCTCCGGCGAATACTTCACTAGAATGGCATCGGCATCATACTCGGGCAGGCCTCCATTAAAATTAGAGCTGACATAGCTGTACCCTAAGCTGTCCACCGTAAAACTACCATACAGGTACCCGATGATCCATGGCGGGTAACTTTGTTGCCAGAGAGCTTGACCCGCCGAATCATATTTTACCAGAGTGGAGGCGGCGAAGAAAGCAACATCGGTCTGGGTGGTGGTCATATAGGTATTTTGGTACTTATCTATGGCAATAGTTGGATATTTTACATCCATAGTTTTGGTATATTCAATGGACCGCCACAATTCGACTGGGGCAGCTTGGGCTATTATAGATAACTGTGCCGACAGCAGCAGGCCAACAAAAACGAGACGGAGCATAACAGACTTGTTTGAATGAAAAAGGGCAGCCATCCCGAACGGATGACTGCCCTGATTGGAATTAATTTTTTACCACCCGCACCGTGTGCGTTTCCTGACCGTCGAAGATGGCGATATTGAGGACTCCCAGCGGCAATTGCACAAAATCGCTCAAGGCGATCACATTGCGGCCAGCCTCGAAGCTATAGGGGATGGTTTTTACGAAGCGGCCCTGTAGTTCATAGATAAAGATATTGCCCGTAAAGGGGCGATCGGTATCGAACAGCAGCGTGGCCTGGTCGGAAGCCGGATTGGGGATGCAATGCAGTTTGGCAGGTGCAGCGGATAGTGATTGTGTGCCCAGGTCTCTGTCGCCCACTCCACCGCCCACGGCTTCTACCTTGGCGGCGATTTCCAAACTGGTCGTGCTTTTGCAGCCACCATCGGGAGCGAGGAAATAGGTCTCCAGCCCTTCTTTTTCGTCCAAGGTGATGGATTCGCTGAGATCGGCGATCGGTCTCTTCGCCTTTAATTGGAGGCTGAAAATTACACTGCCATCGGCCAGCGAGGTGGAGGCTAAGGTCTCGTTCAGCCACAGCACCTTGAGGTTGTCTTGGCCCAGATTAAGCCCGCCAATCGAGTTTTCTGCACTAAAACCGGCGAGGGAGCTGCTCGTGGCACCTACGTATTCAAAATCTTCGGCTGAGGCTCTTAGTTCGAGCTGAAAGGCCGCCACGGATTGAAAATTGAAAGCCTGGATGCGTAAATAGACGTTTTTCCCGGTGGGAACGCTTAGGTGGGGGACCAGCAGGGCTACCTCCCCCGGGCAGTCGCCTTCGGACAAGCCCGAATACGTTGGACCACAGACATTGCCCAGTTTTACGGCATCAAACCCGTTGCGTGTACTGCCAGCGATCATGAAGAATGGCCAATCCGGAGAACAGTACTGGGAGGCGCTGACTACTTGCCCGCCTATAGCTACGGCGAATGGATTATCGGAGGCATTATTGATAGGGGTTAATAGTCCGTCGAAATCTGGATGCAGCCCCCCACTTGCCAGCTGCGTTACCACCTCCGGTATAAAACGCCACGGCTGGTCATAGGCGGCTAGTTTTGTATCGACGCCAAGAATTAGTTTGCTGAAAAGAGAGAGGTCAAAAGTTGTCAGCGTATTGCTCTGGTTGGCGTCGGCTGCCAACAACTGGTATCCGTCCAATGTGCCGAGGCCGAGGATGTACTTGCGCATACAGATAAGGTCCACGGCACTAAGCCCACCCACCCAAGCATCATCGTAGGTGGCGATATCGGTTTTACCAAACCTTTTTAGATTCGCACCAACTTGTGTGCTGAAAGCATTGCTTGGCAGTTTCCCGCTAAAATCGCCGTTAGTGTTGACGACCGTCCGCACTTGGTCCGGCAGGCTGGTGGTCGGGGTTATACGCAGCGCTACCCGATCTAGTCCGGTCGCCGAGCCCGCGATTTCGACCCGATCTATCAAGTTACCGCACAGCTCTTCCCGATAATATGGGTCCAGGAAAATCGTCATGTTCTGATCGGCAAGACTAATCTGTCCCAGGGTGAAGTCCTGCCGACAGGCTCCGGTGTAGGACATGAGGTTTTTGGCCAGGATATTGGCCGGGTCAACGATCCCCTGTTTGTTGGGATTATCCACTTGATCCGGTTGGACCGGCACTACGTAGTTGAGCGATGGGTCAAAAGTGTGACGGAGTCCCAGCGTGTGACCCAGTTCATGAAAACCGTTTTTGTTATAGATATCTACTGTGCCATAGGCTAGGTAGGCTTTTCCGGGTTCGGGGTGCCATGGAAAAGTAGCAAAAGACCTCGCTGTAGGATTATAATAGAGGTAGAGATTCAGAAAACCGCACACATAAGAGAATTCCGAGAGTGGAAGCGATCCACTGTACAACTGATCGGAATTGATGTAGTTGATTGGCCCACAGCTGAACAAATGGAAGGTATTCGGCCCGCCAGCCAATTTGGCGTTCATATCGGACAGGAAGCCGTTAATGTAGGCTTCCGAGACCGATCCATATACACTGGTACCGTCGCTCTTTTGGCAAATGGTCACCCGGACGGGTATTTCCCAAGTGACTCCGGCCGCTGGAGGGGGAAAGGCAGCCATGGATTTGATCACATTTTCCATTTCTTCCTTTGTGGGCGAGGGAGTACTGCAGGGGGTGGACTGGGCATACAACAAGGCGGGTAGGCCAAAAAAGGCCAGGCAAATCAGCAGCACGCTGTGCAGTGCGCGGCGCTGAACTGTTAAGGGGGAGGGGGGAGAGGATATTGAATAGTCATTGTTAAGAAGATAGGTAAGGTGAAAGAAAAATTATATGTTAAATACTGATAACCAAAATTAAGGCAACGTTCTGGGAGATGGCCATGCTATATCGAGGCAATTGTAGTCATTATTTGGCAATCCATAGAAAACTTATTTTATATCTGCCGCCCATTCTTTTTTCCGCTCCCATTCCCAAAGCAGTCCATCCTCCAGATCGATTTTTTCCTGAACAAAGGTAAAGCCCAGCTTGCGCAACACCCTAACGGAGGCATTTTCTTCGGCCAGGGTCTGGGCGGTGATGACCCGCACGCCCGATTGGGCAAAAGCGAAGTCGCAGAGTGCCCGGGCCGTCTCGGTAGCGAAGCCACGGTTTTGACAGGCATCGGCAATTTCGTAGCCCACCTCGACGGAACCACTGGGGTCGGGTGGGCCTTTGAAGCCGCAGGTGCCGATGAGCCGGACGTCGTAGCGGTGTACGATCAAATAGCTCCACCAAGCGGGTTCGTCATCGTGTTCGCGCAGGTAGTCGCGCAGCCAAAGGTAGGCCTCCGGAAAATGCAGCCAGTTATCGGCATAGTCCACGCCGCCGAGCCGGGCCGACAGGGTAGCCCAATCCTCATTGACAAGGGCATCCAGCAAGGGCAGGGTAGTAGGAATCAGGAAAAGGCGGTTCGTGGCGAGCATGAATTAAATGGGCAAAATAGCAATGGGCAGGCAAACTACTTCGATGCGCGGGATATGCTACTGACTATCAATTACTTAAATACAAAATAGGCCGATAACCCATACCACTGTACATAAACGTCCCAGCGGGACAACATCTTTGTAGCAAACCCAAAAATGTGCTTTTAGCGTGCCGTAGGTACGCCACCTAAGCGCATCAATGGCGTACCTACGGCACGCAAATATCCGACTTCGATTTATCCTACAAAGATATTGCTCCTATGGAGCAAGTTAGTGTACAGTAGCATCCCAATAACCACTCACATCTTGGGCAAAGCCAGCAGGGCCAGTGCTTTGGCCGGCACCAGATTGTCGTGGGGCTGATCGGCGATGGCCAGGGCAATACTGAGCACCTGGTAACGCTTACGCATCAGCAACGTAGAGGTGCTGTTGCTCCACATCGCGTCGTCGCCCAAGTTGGCCACATCTTCTGCATAGACCTTGCGCTGGTCGCGGCGCAGCTGCGCCAACTGCTGCTGGGCAATCAAGGCAGTGCCGTAGCCGAACACCTGCACCGTCAGGATGTTGGCAGGCTCCAAATACGTGGCCCCTTCTTTTTCATTGTTGTTTTCGCGTTCTTTCCAGTCCGGCTTCTTCCAGGTGCGGAGACAAAAGGCTTGTTTCGGCAAGGTACGGGCGTTGAAAACGTCGCGGTCCACGTTGATACCAAACTGTTGCTGCACTTCGACATCGGTGATGACCTCGCAACCACGCTCCAGCCAGGCATTTTCGTGGCGGATGGGTTCGCCGGTAAGGGTGTCGCGGTCTTCCGCCATCAGTTTTTGCGCCTTGGCAGAAGGCGGGGGCGGACCGGGCGGGTCTTGCCGACAGGCCGATGTCGTGAGCAGAGCAGATAAGCAGGCAATATAGTGGAAAGGACGAAGCATTGGCTGGACTTTAGGCAAAAACACCCCCATTATACGCAAAAAATGGGTTTAGGTTCTATAAAAAGGGCGGTAAAGGTAAACGGCAATGGATCAATTTGGGGGATGCTGTCCATAGACTTTTGTTGATAAGGGACGCTATTAGGACAGGAACAAATTGGTTACATCGAAAAAAAACGAGGCCGCGGTTTCAGGTGGATGTTTATTCCGTTCTTTTGCCCTGTTCAAAATTAAAATTTCAATTTTCCACCACGGTCAATTAAAAAAGAAATGGTACAATCGAATACCGAAATTTGGGGACATCCGCGCGGGCTTTCCCTGCTCTTCTTCACGGAAATGTGGGAGCGTTTCAGCTACTATGGTATGCGCGCTCTTTTTTCCCTGTACATGATCAATGCGCTGCTGTTTTCCAAAGAAAAGGCTTCTGAAATATACGGCAGTTACACGGGTCTGGTCTACCTTACGCCATTGATTGGCGGCTACGTCGCTGATCGCTACTGGGGCAACCGCAGATCCATCGTGCTGGGGGGCTTGCTCATGGCCGTGGGCCAATTCCTGATGTTTGGTAGTGCCTCCGTGTATCGGGATGCCAACTTATCCATTCCCCTCATGTGGGGCGGCTTAGCCCTGCTCATCATTGGCAACGGTTTTTTCAAACCAAATATTTCTTCCATGATCGGGCAGATGTACACCGAGGGCGACCGCCGCAAGGATGCCGCCTACACCATTTTTTATATGGGCATCAATCTGGGGGCCTTCATCGCCCCGTTGCTCTGCGGCTACGTCGGCGACACGGGCAATCCGGCTGATTTCAAATGGGGTTTCCTGGCAGCGGGCATCGGTATGGTACTCGGCACGATCCTTTTTCAGACCCAAAAAGATCGGTACGTAATCACGCCGGACGGCCTGCCCATCGGAGCCGCGCCAAATACTGCCGTGAAGGTGAGCGCAGATGCCGGTTCGGGCGGCCTGGGTACCCGGCAGCTATTGTTCGGCCTGGGCTTGGCAGTCGCCACGTTTTTACTGTTTAAGTACGCCCTTGCGTTCGATACCATCGGAGCCTTGATCTACGCGGTTACCATTGCGATGATGACGGTCATTATCACCGACAAATCCCTCACTAAGGTGGAGCGCGACCGCATCATCGTTGTGTACGTCTCTGCCTTCTTTGTGGTGTTTTTCTGGGCCGCCTTTGAGCAGGCGGGTGCCTCGCTCACCTTTTTTGCACAGGAACAAACCGATCGGTCCTTCTTTGGCAGCACCATACCGGCCAGCTACTTTCAGTCGGTCAATGCGGTGGCAGTCGTGCTGTTGGCACCACTCACCGCCATTATCTGGGTGGCTTTGGCCAAACGCAAGTCTGAACCCAACTCCTTGATTAAACAGGCCCTGGGCCTGCTTATCCTGGCTTTGGGCTACGCGGTCATCGCCATTGGCGTGGATGGCGTGGGCATGGGCATGAAGGTCAGTATGTTTTGGTTGATCGCACTATACGTCATCCACACAGTGGGCGAGTTGTGCCTATCGCCCATCGGGCTGTCGCTGGTGTCCAAACTGGCTCCTATGCGCTTCGTGTCCCTGCTGTTTGGCGTGTGGTTTCTGGCCAATGCGGTGGCCAATAAGGCAGCGGGCCAATTGAGCGGCCTATACCCGCCCTCTGGTGCAGAATACAAACTGGCCGCCCAAAACGGAATCAGTACTCAAGCATACGAAGGCTTGCTGGAAAGCAACATCGTCATTTCTAAAGAGGCCACTGATCAGGCGGAGGCAGCTACCAAAGCCTTTGCTGACGCACACCAAGGCATGAGCATACTAGATTACGTCCGCAAAAACGAAATTAGCAAGATGAACGTAGAGCGTACAGATACAGGCAATGATACTACTTACACTTATCATTTCATCAGTCTATCGGAGGATGTAGCGCAAAAAGCGCAAGCCAAAGGCTTGGAGGTGCATCAAATGCCAGCTGAGTTGGTCGCCAATTTGCAGCGTTTGGGGCTTACATTTCCAGTCAACAACTATTTGGGCACGCCGACAGTCAGCAATGATGCCCAAGTGTTTCTGGCCACCAAATCAGCGGAACTGAGCTTGCCGCTCAATTATCCAACCTTTCTGGACACCCAGATCAAAAACCTCTACCAGTTCTTTATGCTTTTCGTGATCATGGCGGGCATAGCGGGGCTTATTCTCTTTGCGCTGTCCTTTCCGTTGCGCAAGTTGATGCACGGGGCCGATTAGGGCTGATATTTTTCAAATAGCTACCTCTTATTGCCCCACAAGGCAACCCGACGCTGCTACGTTGCGCCATTCCGCCAAACCGGAACCTTTCATGTCGCTACGTCTGACCATGCGTGCCTTTCTGCCGTCGTTGTTGTTTTTTTGCCTGGCGACCAGCTTGGCTGGCCAATCCGATTCGGTGGGTTTTTCCAACCTGAAGCTCGGCGACTGGCAGCAGCACCTGCCCTGGCAGCGGTCGCTGTACGTGACCCAAAGCGACAGCAAGGTGTACTTCGCGACCGAATGGGCCATCGTGGAGATTGACAAGGCCGACCGTACCCCGCGCTTCATCAGCAAAGTGGAGGGTTTGAGCGACGTGGGCATGAATCTCCTGCGTTACAACCATACGACCGGACTGATCTTGGTGGCCTATGATAATAGCAATCTTGACCTGTACAGCCCCACCAACGGCACGGTGATTAACCTGCCCTTTATTAAAAAGAACGTCAATATCATTGGGGACAAAAAAATATATGCGGTTGCTTTTGATGGCGTATTCGCCTACTTGGCCTGTGGTTTTGGTGTACTGAAGCTCAACCTGGAACGTGCCGAGGCCGAGTACACGGTATTCACGGGCATTCCCGTTCGTTCGTTTGCCGTATTTGAAGGCAACTTGTACGCTGGCACGGAAGAGGGCATTTATCGCCTCCCAGCCGATGACGTGAACCCTGCCGATTTTAGTCGCTGGCAGCTGCTCGGCCCCGTTCAGGGCTTTATCAGCGATGCGTTGGTCGGCGCTATGGCGGTCTGGAACAATCAATTGTACGTAGGCATCGCCAATAAACTGTACCGCCATGAAATGGCTGGCCTGACCGAGATCGCCGTTAATTCTGATCGCGATGTATTTTACCTGACTACCGAAGGTAATGGTTTGGTCATTGGTTGGAAACGCGGCTTCGATGGAAAGATAGAATACCTCGAGCCAGACGGCAACCGCTACGATATTTCCTCCTCCTGCCAGGCTGACAAGCCCTGGTACGCGGTGGAAGACGGCGACCGGAAGTTTTGGATTGCCGACGACTCCGACGATTTCCGCTACTTCGATGCCGCCGCCAACCAGTGCGACCGCTTTGATTTCAACTCCCCCTATCGCCATACTTCCACGGAGATCAGCATCTTACGCGACAAGGTGTACGTCGGCACGCCGGGTGCCACGCCGGGCCTCAGCCCAGTAGGTGCCAAGTTGGGGGTGTATATTTTTGATAAGGGTTCTTGGCGGCGTTTCAATGGCGAGACCAACCCGGAACTGACGCAGACCAGCTGCGAAACCGACTTGTGGAAAGTAGCCGCTCACCCAACCCAGGACAAATTCTACGCGGGTAGTTTCGGCGGTGGGTTGGTGGAGTCCAATGGGGCTGGTACCGTCACGAAATGCTACACCAAAAACAATTCCATCCTGCAAAACGCCGGTGCGGCCGGTATCAGCCGGACGGCCATCAGTGGGT
>JAYUXG010000508.1:0-3304 GCA_043753125.1 Saprospirales bacterium
TCGCGCAGGGGCTTGCGCCAGCGTTGCTGCCAGCCGGGGCGGCCACCCGTAGTGCAGCCGCAATCGGCCCGCCAGCGTTCCACGCCATGTACGCAGCTCCACGAGGATTTTTCGTGGATCAGCACTTCGAGTTTAGGAGGGTGCAGTTCCAAAAACTGGCCATAATTGGTCAGTTTGGCCCAGCCATTGTCCTCAATTTGGTTCAGGCAATCCGCCAAAGCCATTTCGCCGTACCGGTGATGGTGTCCGTAGCTCTCACCATCGGTGGCGATGTGGGCCATCTGTGGGTCATCGCTATCGTCGAACAGGCCAGTCATGCGCCGGGCGAAATTCTTACCGCTGTTGAGCAGGCCGCTGAAAGCCACCTCTTGCGCGATGCCGCCGTGGTAAAAGAACAGCGCAATGCGTCGACCACTGGGCAATTGGCACCAGTAAGGCATGCGGGTGTCCAGGTTTTCGGCGGTCACTTCCCTCCAATCGGGTACCACGGGAACGGCCTTCGGCTCGGCAGTGGCCATCTCGGCCATTTTGCGGACGGCCTTGGCCTGGCGGGGGGCCAGGATAGTGAACTGGATGCCGTGCGAGGCCAGGACTTCCAGCGTTTCCGTATCCACCGCTGTCTCGGCCAGCCACATACCTTCAGGATAACGACCAAAACGGTGCTCGAAATCGCGTATGCCCCAATAGACCTGCGTCACCTTATCTCGGTAGTTACAAAGTGGCAAGATGAGGTGGCTATGCGCTTGGGCCAGCGCAGAACCATGCCCGCCAAAGCGTTCGCGGCTGCGCTTGTCGGCGTTGCGCAACAAGTTGTACGCCTCCGGGTCTTTTTCGGCCAGCCAGGCGAGCAGGGTAGGGCCGAAATTGAAAGAAATGCGGTTGTAGTTGTTGCGGATTTTGGTGATGCAGCCCTGCTCATCGAGGATACGGGCGGCGGCATTGGGCGCATAGCACTCAAAGTTGATGCGCTCGTTCCAATCGTGGAAGGGCCGGGCCGACTCCTGCTGCTCGATGGTCTCGAGCCAGGCGTTTTCGCGGGGCGGCTGATAGAAGTGGCCGTGGATGCAGACGTACTTGTTCAAACGGGACATGATGGGGCGAAGGTAGGCACGAGGCCATGAGAAACAACTGTAGTGGCTACTTCTTTGCTTTCATAGTACTCCACCGACTTCAACGGTAGTCATCACATTATCCGGGCAGCAAGTTGACTATTAATGGGGTAAAACGAACTCTCCAGCCTCACAATCCGATTTCTTTTCACCCTGCCATCCGCCGGTGATTCCCTAAGCCAGGCAACACCGCGTCCTTTTCCGACACCAATATCTGGCTTACTTCCATTTGCCAATCAATTCTCAAAAGTGAATCGTCGTACCGGATGCCGCCTTCGTGGGCCTTGGAATAAAAGTTGTCGCACTTGTAAAAAAATTCCGCCGTCTCACTCAACACCAGATAGCCGTGGGCGAAACCGCGCGGCACGAACAGTTGGCGATTGTTGTCCGCACTGAGTACGACGCTGAACCACTGGCCGTAGGTGACGGAATCCTCGCGCAAGTCTACTGCCACGTCGAGCACGGCACCTTGCACAACGCGCACCAGTTTGGCCTGGGCCATATCGCCCACTTGGTAGTGTAGGCCGCGTAATACCCCTCGCGTAGAACGGGACTGGTTGTCCTGCACAAATTCCACTTGTTTACCCGCCGATTCCCAAGTGCGGCGGTTGTAGCTTTCAAAAAAATAGCCCCGGTCGTCGGGTCGGATAATAGGTTCAAAGACCAATAACTCGGGAATGGGCGTAGGTTGGAAAAGCATGGAATATTCTATTGAGAAAAGTTAGAATGTGGCGGTCGTTGGAAAACCCCTACGTCCAGTTAGTGGTTATCTGCCCCGCTGGGTTTTCAAAAAAACGAATCTCGACTTCTCCACCATCGAATACGGCGTAAGAATTGGCCCACATCCATTCGCCCAGATTGATATAGCGGCTGCGGCCATTGGGGAGCCGCCAATCAATGGGTAAGTGGCGGTGGCCGAAGATGAAGTAATCTGGCACTATGCCTTGTTCCACTTTGCGCAACGTGTACCGCAACAACCATTCCCGCTCTTCACCCAGCCAATGCCGCTCGGCGGGAGGCGTGGCGGCGCGGCTTTTTTGCGAGAAAAAATGTGCCAGCCCCGTCCCGGCATCGGGGTGAAACCAACGGAACATCCACTGGCTGACCGGATGGGTGAACACTTTTTTCATCCGTTTATAGCCTAAGTCGTCCGGACCCAGCCCATCGCCGTGGCCAATGAAAAAAGTTTTCCCGTGGATCTCCTGCACCATCGGTTGCCGAAAAACCGGAATGCCGAACTCCTGCTCGAAATACCCAAACATCCACAAATCATGGTTGCCGGTGAAGACATAGATGGGAATACCCGCGTCGCGCAGTTCGGCCAACTTGCCCAAAAAACGGGTAAATCCCTTGGGAACCACCGATTTATATTCAAACCAAAACTCGAACAAATCGCCCACCAAATAGATCGCCTCCGCCTCCGGCGCAATCTGGTCCAGCCAGCGCACCACCTGTCGCTCACGCTCGGCGGAAGACAGGCGGGCATCAGTACCCAAATGGAAATCGGAAGCGAAAAAAGTTTTTTTCACGGGTAGGAAACGGTCAGCCAGATTTTTGCGGCGCAAAGTTATTCGGGTCAAGCACTACTTTTGCCGATTGTTTCTTTTCAACCCATTCCCATGATCGTCGTCACTGGCGCGGCGGGCTTCATCGGCTCCTGCATGATTCAAAAACTTCACCAAGCAGGCTACACCGACGTGCTCGCGGTAGACGATTTTACCCGGCCCGATAAGCAGCGGAACGTGGACAACAAACAATTGTGGGGCCAGGTCCACCGCAACAACTTTATCCGTTGGCTGGAACGCCATCACTCGGAGGTAGACGCGGTGATCCACCTTGGCGCACGCACCGATACCACGGAAACGAGTACGGACATCTTTGACGAGTTAAATCTCGAGTACTCCCGCGCCCTATGGATGCTGTGCTCGGGTTTCCAAATTCCATTTCTGTATGCCAGTAGTGCGGCCACTTACGGCCTCGGCGAGTTGGGCTATTCCGACGACCACGCCTTGATTCCCCAACTACAGCCATTAAACCCTTACGGCCAAAGCAAGCAGGATTTTGATGTTTGGGTTCTGGAGAATAGCGAGTTAGGTTCTGTAGAGCAAGCCCCCCCCATGAAGGGGGGGAGGTCGCGAGGCCACCAAGAAGCCTCTCCCCGCTCTAAAAACAGTAATGAAATCTTCCCCAAGTCC
>JAYUXG010000509.1:0-3304 GCA_043753125.1 Saprospirales bacterium
CTGGACTATATGACCCAGCACCCGCAGGGGCTGTACGTGGACGAGGCGCGGGACGCCATCAAGCGACTGATGGGCTTGCCTGGCCTGACCGAGCCGCAGGCGGCTGCCACAACCACCGATAAATCGGATAATATGGTGCTGATCAAAGGCGGCACTTTCCAAATGGGCACCAATGACGGCGAGGCCAATGAAAAACCGGTGCATTCGGTGACGGTCTCCGATTTCTATCTGGCCAAACAGGAAGTCACCGTGAAAGAATACCTGGCCTTTGCCAACGCCACCAACTCCCACTACCCGGAATGGCTGGAAAGCGGCAGCAACTATAATATCAGTACGGGGAAGGACGACCATTACAAAACCATCGGTGCTGCCTTGCAGGACGAAAACAACCCGGTGGTGGGTATTAGTTGGAACGATGCCGTGGCCTACTGTGATTGGTTGTCTAAAAAAAATGGGGGAAAATACCGGCTGCCCACCGAAGCAGAGTGGGAGTACGCCGCCCGCGGCGGACAGCAAAGCCGGGGCTATACATACTCGGGCAGCAACACCCTGGGCGAAGTAGCCTGGTACAGCAGCAACTCTGGTAGCAAAACCCACCCCGTAGGCGGCAAAAAAGCCAATGAACTGGGCCTCTACGATATGAGTGGCAACGTATGGGAATGGTGCAGCGACTGGTATGGCCCTTACGCTGCTGGTAGCCAGACCAACCCCGCTGGCCCTGGTAGTGGCTCCTACCGGGTGATCCGCGGCGGGTCGTGGTACTACGACCCGCAGGTCGCGCGCGTGGCCTACCGCAGCAACTTCGGGCCCGCGAATCGCTACCACGGCCTCGGCTTCCGCCTAGCCAGGACGTTTTAACCTTGTAGGTTTTTTACCTTTTTACCTTTTTTAAAGCCGTACACGGGCCTCTTTTCTTTATGAAAAGAGGCCCATGTGTGTTTTTGTATATATCCGAAAAATATCCGCAGGATATATCCGGGATATATACACGCGAAGCGTCTATGTCTCGCCAGGTTTTGTATATATAGAGCATCGGCCTCCTATATATACAAAAAAGCCCGGCGCAATCTTCGCCCCCCTAAAGCGAGGCTACCAACCGTACCGGGCCGTTGTGTATTCGATTCCGATACTGGGCACCGGAATGCAGGACCAACCCACTGGACAGAAAGTGCCACACCCGCGTCGTCCGTGGAGGACGCGGTTCCAGGCAGCGTTCCCTGTATTGGCTAGGCGGAAGCCGAGGTTGTGGTTGCGATTCGTGGGCCCGTTGTTGTTGCGGTTGGCCACGCGCGCGTTCTGCGGATCGTTGTTCCACGACCCGCCGCGGATCACCCGGTTGGAGCCTTGGTCGGCTGGCCCTAAGTCATAGCTATAGAAGAGTTTAGTAAAGAACGGCGCAGTGGTGCAGTGGGATAAGCCGCCAGCAAAGCCCAGTAACTGTTCATGCTTTGCAGGAATTGGTCTTCCCCGAGGTCGCCTTGCTGCCACGCTTGCTCGCGGGCAGCCAAGCGGCGGGTGATGCGCCGCAGATTCTGGCGGCGCAAGCGCACTGTGGCGGGAAAGATACGGGTGCCTAGAAAAGAAAGGCCATTTTCCCGGCTGTTGAGAAACGTAGCCGCAGGTTTGAGCACCAGCCCAAGACGGGTTTGCAAAAAATCCTCCAATGCGGGCTTCCAATTTTTCAGGTCTTCTTTTTCAGGAGAAAACAGCACGAAGTCATCCATATAGCGCAGGTAGGCGGGCACCTGCAAGGTGTTTTTTACAAACTGGTCGAGCGGGTCCAAATAGACATTAGCAAAAAACTGGCTGGTCAGGTTGCCGATAGGCAGACCTCTGCTGGCTAGCCCACCATTACGGATAATTTTTTCGCAGATGGTTAGCAGAGGCCGGTCATTAATTTTGCGGGCCAGTAGTACCAGCAATGTATCATGGCCGATGGAATCAAAATATTTTTCCACATCGGTCTTTAAGAAATAGCGATTTTGCCGTAGGAAGCGTTGCGCCCTGCCTACGGCGGCATGGGTGCCTTTGCCCTTGCGGGTAGCGAACGAATCGGCGATAAAGCAGCGTTCATACAGCGGCTCCAGCACGTTTACCAGGGCGTGGTGGACTACCCGGTCGCGGAAAGCCGCCACACTGATGGTGCGTTGCTTGGGATCGGTGATCTCAAAATAGCGGTACGGCTGCGGCTGCCAAGTACCCGCCAAAATTGCCTCCCGCAGAGAAAGTAGTTCCGTTTCGAGATGAAAAAAGAAAGAGGTGGCTTCCTGATTTCTTCGGCTGCCCCGGTGCGCTTGCCGGGCAGCAGTTAGCAGATTCTGAAAACTGCAAAATGCCTGGAAAAAACTGCTGGCTCGTTTCATAATGGCGGATTGCCTTGTTTCGCCCATCCGCCGCACATCCGGCCGGCCTTGTTGATTTCCGTTTGGATAAATTCCAGTTGCGTCCCGTTTACATACTGCCGGTCATGGCAAAGCCGAAAAAAAATACGCAATTTTTCCAGATTAAGATTGATGCGGGCAATCAAAGGATTCCGGTCGCGGGTATAGACCGCTTCCGTAATAAGTTCCAGTATTTCGATAGCCAGATTGGCTATGCGCCCGCTGATGGTAAACCGGATATGCTTGGGCATCCGGTCGCACTTATCCAGTATCCAGTCGCAGGCCTTGTACCAATGTTCAAACAACGGGTAATTATTCATCAGGCCGGTTGATAGAATGACTTGATCATATTGATGATTGGCTGACCATATTTACTGACTTTGGATTGCCCAAATCCCTTGATTAGTTTCAGGCTTTCCAAGGTGGTACACCGATGGCGAATAGCCGCCAGGAGGTGGGCATTAGTAGCAATAAGATAAACGGGGAAACCCGCCGTTTCGGCGGTAGTGCGCCGCCATTCTTTTAAGCGCAACAACAGGACTTTTTCCTGCTCATCCAGTCCGGCTTCCGGGTCTGGGCCCGTCGAACGCACCGATTTTTCTAACTCCAGTATTTGCCCGTAGTGAATGGCGACCGTCCAGAAAGGACAGTGGTTGCGGGTAAAGAA
Source organism: Saprospirales bacterium (assembly GCA_043753125.1). GTDB lineage: Bacteria > Bacteroidota > Bacteroidia > Chitinophagales > Saprospiraceae > M3007. The sequence goes on from JAYUXG010000509.1 coordinate 3,049, forward strand.
TTTGGTCTCAATGCGGTGTACCCGTTTGTTGAGACAAAACTGCCCCAGCAGGTCGTCGTGGAAGGTCTGCGTGGCCTCATCGAACGGAATGGTGAAAATGCGAATCGGCATATATATGCAAGAGAGAAACTGTATATATACAAAAACTGGTGACACATAGACGCTTCGCGTGTATATATCCCGGATATATCCTACGGATATTTTCCGGATATATACAAAAAGCACGAGGGCCTCTTCTCTTTACGAAAAGAAGCCC
>JAYUXG010000510.1:0-18660 GCA_043753125.1 Saprospirales bacterium
TATTTCCATTTCCTCTTTTCCAAAATCCCTTAGTCCATAGGTGTAAATAGAGTGACGCCCGTTTTCCGATCGGATGCCAAAGTAAATCCAGTTGTACAATGGTAGATGTTGGGCGGACATACCTTCTGTATTGGCCAGGTAAAAATCTTTCGGGAGTAGCAAGGTTCTGCTCCCGATATAAATGCCCAGGGATTGGCTATGCTCCAGAATGGAGGATGCGACCTGATTGAACAGGAGATTTTCCTGGATTGGATTTTTCCCAGCATTCATAATGGACAGGATAAAATGGCCAGTATGTTTGGTCGCTTCTTCGACACCGTTTCCCCAAAAATAATTATGGGCAGCCGTATCCTTGATCTCCTCGCCGGGAATAGGCATGGGCATACTGGCAATAGCCACCTGGTATCCATCTATTTGCAGGACGGAGGTTTCTTCCCCAATTGCTTTTGACCCTATTTTTAAGGCCCATTTATTTTCCAGTTTCACGATCACTGCTTCTATATCGAGTGTATGATTTTCTGCCAATAACACCATGCCTAATAGTGCAGAGCGGGTTTCAGGCACTTTTGTGGCTGGTTTCTTTAAAAAACTGAATAAGGCCATGTTAATATTCTGGTTGCGTTTAGTATTGGTGAATGGTTTATTGGTAGGTTTTGTCTACCCCGCCGATTCTATCGGGTAAAAGCCCAAGCCCGTTATTTTTTCTTTTTCCACTCCTTCTCGTACTGGGTCAAACTCCCGGTTGGCTTTGTCAAAGGCCTGCCATTTAAATCCTGGGCTTATGTCGGTCACTTGAGGATACACGCCTATTTTTTTGATGGCATCGCCCATTAAGTAAAACATGGTAGTAAGTTTAAAAGCCGGGAATGATCTTACACCGCAGATTCTATCGGCTCAAAGCCCATATTCGTAAATTTCGCTTTCTCTGCTTCCTCCCGAAACCTTTCGGATACAATATATTGGGCTAGGCCAAAACTAGGGAGCCTGAAAATATCGTGTTTAATAATGCCAGTCTCTAAAACGAATTGTCTTGCACCGATTACTACCCGGTCATATCGGTAAGGCTCATTCTTAGCCATGATGCGGCGATATTCGTCCACACCGGAGATAGAAATATCCACTCTGTCTGACCCATCATATTCTATCCAAAATTTCGATGCCGGGTAATCCACATATTCTGCTCGCCGTGTGTCGATAATCGCCATCCAATAGGAATAAGACACCCCTTTTTTGATGGCTCTGGTCGGCAATATACGCCATGGATCGGACGGAACTCTTTGTAGAAACTGCAACAGCCGTTCGTTGACCGTAAGAAAGGGCCACGAAGGGGAAACCACATCCAATCTATCCGTTATTTTTGCACGTGGCCTAATCATTAAGGTAGGGGCGGGTACAGTGCCATTTCTTTCCGGGTCCAGTTTGTCATTGGCTCGCCGGAATTCATCGGGAGTATGTTCTCTGACGGTTTCGATTACCTGTGGTACACAACCCATGTCTCTGACGACATATGTTAGTTTATGAAACATGATTTTCAAAAATTTAATGCCAGGAATGATGCCTTCATTCCTGGCAAATAGTGATGAAATGGCTGCAAAGTTATCACTTCGATCCTAAAAAGGATCCAATATTACTGTACAGGCGGCAGCACCAACTCGTTTGTCTTGACATTAGGACTCGCCACTATTAATTGACGTACCTCGGCTAAATATTCATTCAACTTGTTCCTTGCTACTTCAGATGATTGATTACCATACAACTCCCAAAGTCTATCCAACCGCTGCCCCATTTGAGCATTATAATTATCATGCCCCTGCCCCGATGCGTGCATTACCTCATGTATGCTCATGCCATTGCCTGGCTGATTTACATGGAAAGGAGTTCGATCGGTCGCTTTTGCCGCGTGTTGTACAATCTCTTTAATATCATGCTCTAAGGGCATAATATGATGCGCCACCCAATCGGCAGGAGTACCCAATATCTTCCTTAACTGTGCCCTGCATGCATTCTTATTATTATAGAAACGCACTATTCCATTATCATTCTTAAAGATCAAGGTGGTGAGTCCTGCCGCGTTAGTGATCACCCTTTTACCTAATCTGGGAATAGTGGAGAACCATCCCGCAAAAGGCACTGTACCCAATACGGACAAGGTGGCATCCTGCCAGTTCCCTTGAAAGGCATAAATAGTGGCGTTGGTTATGTCGGCTGCCTCCCCAATGACGGGTACCAGCCCAATCACATCCAAGCCAATATGGATAGCCTCTACTGACACCTTCCAAGCGGCCTGTGCACCAAGCCACATATCTGATGATCGGTCGTTTGGATTTGGATGGTCTTGTATGTCATGATATTTCAGTATAGCAAATTCCATCGCATAAGCCATCGCAAAACTTTCCGCCAAACCGGTAGCATTATCTACTCCGAGTTCGCCAGCATACTGACTAATGATCTGCTGGTAGGCTGCCGAGGAAACATTGATAGGAAATGCATTGGCGGCATGGAGGTCAACCATCAGCCGCACGGCCAGGCTGGCATGAGTATCGTAGTTATGCCCGGCGGCAAACTGAGTCGCCTTGGCTATTTCGCCGATATTGCTGGTGAACCAAGCCACCTGTGGGCCAGCCAGTTTGAGCTTTACGGCCAGGTCGAGCAAGGCCTCAAAATAGTTTCCTTCTCCGTTGCTCAGTCCCGAGGCGTAGATGAAGTTATAAAAGGGGATGACCGACTCGGGGTGGCCCTGGAAGTAATCGAAACGCTCTGTAGTGAAAACTACTACTTGATCGATCTTCTGGAGCTTCTCGACCAGGTCAAGGTCGTAGCCGGGTGGCATCACCACGTGTTGGGTACTCCACAAGTTGAGCGGGATGTTGTAAAACCCAAGTAAGAAGGAAGGGAGAGTTACATCGGGGATAAAGGTAGTGCCGCCGCCATTGCCGCCGCCCCCATTGCCGCCACCCGTAGTACTTCCACCGCCCCCACTACTGACCCCGCCCGCAAAGCCGCTACCGCATTCTTCGTAGCCGACAATTGACACGTCGGAACAATCCGAGAAGGCCATGATGCAATCGGTTAGCACCGATGTGAAATGCGTGGCACAGTCGCCGTCGCCCCGGTCTTCAGCTTGCTGGTAGCCCGACTCAACACGAATATTAACCACTTTGCCCATCGGCACCCCGTTTATTACGCGCACCCCATGCTTGAAATTTTGGGCCAGGTCAAAGAACAGGAACAGCCCGGTGAAAGTGCTCCAACTGGGTACGCCGTGGGTACTAACCTGGTAAGACGAGTCCAACACATACACCAAAAGCTGTACATTGATGCTGTCCGCTCCGGATTTAGAAAACAGCAGTTTGATACCGGCCCGCCCCTGGTTCAGGGTACTCAAATTGTTGCCGACTAGCGGTGCGATGGCCATCTCCTGGCCAGTGACGGCCGTACCCAGGAAGGCATTTCCCCAATCGGGAGCGACTTCCCCCAGATAGACTTTTTCTTCGTCGAGGCTGTTCAAGGCCACGGGCTTTACCTCGCCCAGCTGCTCAAAATGTTTTTGTGCCTCGCCAATGGAGATGGGAAAATGGGTGGTTTGCAGCCGATGATCGCTGGCGGAAGGAGCGGGCAGGAAATGGTCTTTTTGGCAGCCCACCAAAAAAACAAGCAGGGTGGCTACCAGTAGATGGAAGCGATAAGGGGGGAATAATTTCGTCATCAGAAAAGTGGTTAGAAGTTGAGCCACAAAGGTCTGCCTTGATTTTGGCCGCCGCCAGCAAAGGAATTTGCGGTTTCCACAAGATTTTTTGGGATCGGGCTTCTTTTTGCGGTTTTTACCAAACTTGCCGCAAGCGGAATATCTTTGCCGACATCCATTCACCTTAAGCCATCCCGCTATCAGTTATGACTACTGGAGAGAAAATCGAGTCCCAACGCCGCAAAATGATGCCCGACTTGCCGCAAGAAAAATTGGCCGAAAAAATGGGCATTTCCACGCAATCCTATTACAACAAAAACAGTCTATGGATCGTCCTTACATCTACTACGATTTTACCCTCTCGCTTTGCTCCAAGTGTCTGCGCCGCGTGGACGCCAAAGTGATTTTTCAGGACGAAAAGGTGTTTATGCTCAAACGCTGCCCTACGCACGGCCCGGAAAAGGTGCTGATCGCCACGGATGTCGAATACTACCGCAGCACGCGCAACTTCGTAAAGCGGAGTGAAATGCCCAAAAAATTCAACACCCACACCCATTTTGGCTGTCCCTACGATTGCGGCCTCTGTCCCGACCACGAGCAGCATTCTTGCCTGACGGTGGTGGAAGTGACTGATCGCTGCAACTTGGCTTGCCCGACCTGTTATGCCGAAAGCAGCCCGCATCATGGGCGGCACCGGACGCTGGCCGAGATCGAATGGATGCTCGACATCGTGGTGGCCAATGAGGGCCAGCCCGACGTGGTGCAGATCAGTGGTGGCGAGCCAACGGTACACCCGCAGTTTTTTGAGATACTGGACATGGCCAAACGCAAGCCGATCCGGCACCTGATGCTGAATACCAATGGCATCCGCATCGCCAAAGACCCGGAATTCGTGCGCCGTCTGGCGACGTATATGCCTGATTTTGAGGTGTATCTGCAATTCGATTCCTTTAAACGTGAGGCCCTGGAAACCCTACGCGGCGAGGACCTGCGGGCAGTGCGGGAAAAGGCCATCGAAAACCTGAATCGCGAAAACCTCTCTACCACCCTGGTGGTGACGTTGCAAAAAGGATTGAACGACGACGAGATCGGAGAGATCATCCGCTATGGGTTGCGACAGCCCTGTGTGCGGGGGGTCACATTCCAGCCGACGCAGGTGGCCGGGCGCACCGAGCAGTTCGACCCGGCGCAGCACCGCATTACGCTCACCGAGGTACGCCAGGAAATCCTCCGCCAGTCGGGCATCTTCACCGCCGCCGATATCATTCCCGTGCCCTGCAACCCCGATGCATTGGCGATGGCCTATGCTTTGAAGATTGACGGTGAGGTGATCCCGTTGACCCGCTACCTGAATCCGCAGGACTTGTTGGACAATTCGCGTAACACCATTATGTATGAGCAGGACGAGCGTCTGCACCGGCACATGATCCAACTGTTCAGCACCGGCAATTCGGTGGAGTGTGCTACCGACGAGCTGCAATCGGTGATGTGCTGCCTGCCGCAGATCAGCGCACCGAGCCTGGGCTACGATAACCTCTTCCGCATCATCATCATGCGTTTCATCGATGCCTACGACTTCGATGTGCGGGCCATCAAGAAATCGTGCGTTCACATCGTCAGCAAAGAGGGCAAGATCATTCCATTCGAGACCATGAACCTGTTTTACCGCGACGAGGCCAAGCGCGCGCGTTTGGAGGAGTTGCGCGGAGAGCAGGTAGCCGTTTTTTAATCAAATACTCGCATACTCAAACATTCATCTCCTTAGCCCTTCAAAGAAATGATAGAACCGCTCGACAATAATGCTCCACCTACCCCACCCACGCCCTACGAATTCAAAAAAGTCGTGCTGTTCAATTTCGGCTTGATCATCCTGTACATCCTGATTGGAAGCATGAATAAAGATTTTGGAGTGGTCGGGGCTGGCTTGCTGACGTTTGCGCAGGGTTGCCTGGGCTTCCTATCAGGCGTGATCATGATCATTGTCGGGAATCGTCCTTGGGGCCTGCCTATTTTGCTGTGTAGCCTGGTGACGTTGGTGATCGGGTTCGGGGTATGCGCGGGCGGATTTTCAGGCATGGATATGAAGTAGACCAATGATTTTTTACGATCAATTGCAACGTGCTGTCCATGTGCCACCGGGACCACCTCGCCGCATCGTGTCGCTGGTGCCCTCGCAGACGGAATTGCTGCATTTCCTCGGTTTGGAACAGGAGGTAGTGGGCATCACCAAATTCTGTGTGCATCCGCCGACATGGTTCCAGCAAAAAACGCGGGTAGGTGGCACCAAGACTATTGATATACAGAAGGTGGTCGCCTTAAATCCCGATTTGATTATTGGCAATAAGGAGGAGAACGACCAAGCCCAAATCGAACTGCTCGCCGCTGACTATCCCGTTTGGCTAAGTGACATTGGCACGCTGGAGGATGCGCTCGACATGATTTTACGTGTGGGCAGTATGGTTGGACGGGCGGAGGCAGCCCGCCAACTGGCCGGAGACATCCGGCAAGCATTCGACGTGCTGGACATACCTCCATCCCGCCCCCAAGTGGCTTACTTCATTTGGCGTAAGCCGTACATGGTGGCCGCCGCCGACACCTTCATTCATGATATGCTGATTCGTGCGGGATTCGACAATGTTTTTGCGCACCACAGCCGCTATCCAGCAGTCACGCTCCACGAACTGGCAGACGCGCAGCCGGAAATCATTTTGCTTTCGTCGGAACCCTACCCTTTTGCTGAAAAACATTTTGCTGCGTTGCGGGAAGTTTGCCCCCTGGCGGTTGTTCAACTCGTGGATGGCGAAGCATTTTCTTGGTACGGTAGCCGGTTGCTGCACACGCCTGCCTACTTGCAGGGGGTGCGCGAAGTGAGAGGGTAGGAGAGATTTCAGAAAGATTGGCAAAAACTTCGCGGTAGCCAGCCAACCCTTTCTCTTTTTCCGGCTTCTTTGACAAAAAATGGCTTAGTTTATAGGCCTAATCTTTGGAACTTGTTTTAAATTGCCTTTTGCCAATGTCTTTTGCCCTTTAAAAATCGGCTTTCCCGAACATAAACTACTACCCAATATATGAAAAGTGCTTTATTTTTATTCGGTTTGTTTTGTCTGGCTTGTCCCGCTTGGACCCAAATCACTGACCGCAGTATCGAGGCCCGCCAACCGGGCGAACTCTTGATCCAACTCGCCGATGATGCTAATATTCAGGAGGTAGTGGCTGCCCTGCGCAAAAATGATGGTCGGGCAACGGCTGTTTTCTTGAAAGAAACCGTTGCCGACAGCTGGCATATTTATATGCTTGGCTTTGATGAGGCCAGCACCGATGCCGATGCACTATGGTCGCTCGCGCTGCACACGCCCGGCGTTCGTACGGCGCAATGGAACTATCCAGTGCAGGAACGTAACACGCCGAACGACCAAAAATGGTCGCAACAATTGGACATGAGCCTCATCCATGCTGCCGAGGCCTGGGAAGCATCTACCGGAGGACTGACTCCCAATGGCGATACCATCGTGGTCGCCGTGTTGGAAAAAGGCGCATTGCTGGAGCATCCCGATCTGGCCGAAAACATTTGGTACAATCGGCGAGAAATACCCGATAATGAAGTGGACGACGACCAAAATGGCTACGTCGACGACTACCGTGGCTATGATGTGCGCTTTGGTGGCGACGGCCCTGGCACCATCGGCTATCATGGCACGGCTGTCAACGGCATCATTGGCGCACGGGGCAACAACGATATTGGCGTAGCCGGTGTGAACTGGACTGTAAAACTGATGAACTTTTCCAACGTTGGCACCGACGCCGAAATCGTGGCCGCCTACGAATACGCGGCCAAAATGCGCCGCCGTTACAACCAAACCAATGGCCAAGAGGGAGCGTTTGTCGTAGCGACCAATGCTTCTTTCGGGCGTGATACCGCCAAGGCCGCAAATCACCCCCTCTGGTGTGCGGCCTACGATTCGTTGGGGGTGGTGGGCGTACTCAGTGCCGGGGCAACTACGAATAGCAATTTGGATGTAGACGTGGAGGGCGATATACCCAGTAATTGCCGGAGCGAATACTTGTTGGTTGTTAACAGCGTAAATGCCGCCACGGGAGCCAAATCCCTGTCTACCGGCTATGGCAAGATTTCAGTGGACCTGGGGGCTCCCGGCGAGCGTACCTATACGACGTACAGCTCCGGTACGAACCCGACTTATGGTACTTTTGACGGTGCCTCGGCGGCTACCCCACACGTCAGCGGAGCTATCGCGCTGCTGTACAGCTTAGATTGCGCTCAACTCACCAACGATGCCTTTACCCAGCCTGCTACTTGCGCCCGCCGCGTCCGCGACATTATCTTCGACAACGTGGAGCCAGTGCCATCGCTCAACAATATCACCACCACTGGTGGCCGACTCGACCTGCTGAAATCCGTGAATGGCGTACGTCACCTTTGCGAGGCGGCCATCGGGCCGTTGCAATTCATGTCCATCCGCCATTTTGTCGACAACACGTGGGAGGTTTATTTCCAGACACCTGCGGTCGGTACCTACAATTTCCGGGTGTTCAATATGCTTGGCCAACTGATGTATGAAAAGAAAGTAGTACCCGAACAGTTTGCCGCCAGCTACGCTACTTTTAATGCTGACTATTTCCCGGCCGGCGTTTACGTTATGACTTTGGGCCGTGGTAAGGTGATCATTGCCAGAAATTTTCTAAAAATTTGAAATAGTGGCTTGGTTTTTCGCTCTTTGTGGTTTTATCTTTGCAGCCCGAAACCAGAAAGTGAATTGGCTCCGTAGCTTAATGGATAGAGTCCCTGACTACGGATCAGGAGGTTAGAGGTTCGAGTCCTCTCGGAGTCACCACAATCGAAGTGTTTGAGTATGTGGGCTTTAGCCTGTGTACTCATTTTTTGAAACCATCTTTCAATCAGAACACTCAAACTAAAACAGTATGTCCAAAGTATGTGATTTGACGGGGAAAAGGCCAATCAGCGGCAACCGAGTTTCGCACTCCAACGCTAAAACCAAGCGTCGTTTTTACCCAAACCTGCAAACGAAAAAGTTTTTCATGCCGGAAACGGGTGAATGGGTGACGCTAAAAGTGAGTACCTCCGCCATGCGCACCATCTCTAAGCTGGGTCTGTACCAGTATATCAAGAAGTTGGAGAAAAAAGGCGAAATTGTCTACCACGGAGATAGCATCTAAGCGACCACCGCACAAAATTTTTATTACCAATGGCAAAGAAAAGCAAAGGCAACCGCATCCCGATTATACTCGAGTGTACGGAGCATAAGACCAGCGGCCTGCCCGGTACTTCCCGGCACGTGACGCAGAAGAACCGCAAGAATACGCCGGGACGCGTGGAGTTGAAGAAATACAACCCCATCATGCGCAAGTATACCGTACACCGCGAAATCAAGTAATTCAATTCCGGACTATTGGATGTTTTGACGTTGGATATTGGACTGATTCGGTTTGGTTGTAGATCGATGTTTTCCTTATAGACCTAATGTCCAATGTCAAATGTCTGATAGTCAAATTTTTAACTACTAGGTTATGGCCAAGAAAGTTTCCAAGAACGCGCGTGTTGCGCAGCGTGCTGCCAATGCGGGTTCCGGCAAGGACCACGTAAAGGTGGTGAAGTCCGTGAAAGACCCGGTGACGGGAAAATACAGCTACAAGCAAATGATCTTGCACAAAGACAAGGTGAAGGACTTCTTTGCCGATGTAAAGTAAAGGCTGCTCACTCCGTAAAAGTGCAAGTGGAGCGCAGTAACATCCCGGTTTTTATCGGGGAAGCGATGAAAACTATTGCTGTATGCTACATTTAGATCAAACTATTCCCACAAAAATGCTTGATTGATAAGGATTTATCAACTTGGGTATTCGATGACCGGCTGCTTCGCGTGGATGCGAAGCAGCCGGTTTTTTGCTTTGACAGCAAAATTCCCCTTATTTTCGTCCAAAATTTTCTACTCATGGGCAACCTGCGGCAACCAACCGATGATACTACGGCCATCGTGATGCGGCATAAATTCTACGGCGGCAGCATGGAGGTAAAATATCCGCGCCGATTGACGGAGGAGGAGTTTTACGAATTCTGCGCTGACAATCGTGACCTGCGTATTGAACAAGATAAAAATGGAAACCTCCTAATTATGCCTCCTGTTGACCATGATGGCGGTGTCGCCGAAAGCAATGTACATGGCTATCTTTTTGTTTGGTGGCTCACCCATGAGCAGGGTTTGACTTACAGCCCCACCACTGGTTTTAAGTTACCCGATGGTTCCACCCGTGCCGCCGATGCTGCTTGGGCCAGTGACGAAAAAGTGGCCGCGCTCACCCCACAACAGCGTAAAAAATTTGCCCCGCTAGTCCCTGATCTGGTGATCGAAATTCGTTCCGAAACGGACCGCATTGGCAAGTTGAAAAAGAAAATGACCGATACGTGGATGGCAAATGGTGTCCGCCTGGCTTGGCTGATTGATCCAAAAATGCAACGTGCTTTTGTTTATCGTCCTGGCCAACCAGTGGAGGAATACCAGGGTTTTGACCGGACGCTGTCGGGAGAAGAAGTCTGCCCGGAGTTTACACTGGATCTGCGCAAATTGTTGTGATGGCCTAAGAGACTGTTTTAATCTCGCCGACCAAAGAACATAGACGCGATATAGAGCAACTGCACCAAAGCCGCCAATGCTGCCGCCACATAAGTCATGGCTGCCCAGGTCAGGGCATCTTTTGCGCCAGCATACTCCTGCTCACGGGCAAACCCGCTTTCATCCAGCCAAGCCAAGGCCCGACGGCTGGCATCGAATTCCACCGGCAGGGTAATGAGGCTAAACAGGGCAGTAACGCCAAATACCACCAGCACGATCAGCATGATCCAGATGTTGTTGAGCAGATAAGCCCCCGCTAACCCGAACATGAAGACAAACTGCTGAATGCCAGCGGCAAAGTTCACGACCGGCACGATGGCCGAGCGCAATTGCAGGAAAGAGTAGGCGGTGGCGTGTTGTACCGCGTGTCCACACTCGTGGGCGGCCACGGCAGCGGCGGCCACAGAGCTACTTTCAAAGACCTCGTCGCTGAGGTTCACGGTCTTGTTGGCCGGATTGTAGTGATCGGTCAGTTGGCCAGGCACATGGATGACTTGCACATCGTTGATGCCATAGTGTTTGAGCATGGTACGCGCCACTTCGGCCCCATTCATGCGGTTGCTCAATGGTACTTGAGCATATTTGTGAAATTTAGACTTCAATCGGCTGTTCAAGATCATGCCGATGACCGTGAATATACCGCTGATAATGATGAGTCCAAGGCCCATTTAGAAACGTTTTTGGTGAAATACAGCCATTAAAAACCCGTTGACCAACCAAAAGTTGAGCAACGGGTTGTTATTTTTTAGTTATACCAGACGCGAAGGCTATTGCAGCTTGAAAGTAAAGGTCACTGGCCCACATTCGGAAACGCCACTGGTGGAGGCGGCAAACCGATATTGTTTGGCGGCAGCCAATGCCTTGTTCCGCAACTCGGTGTCCGTAGTGGTAGAGCCGCGCTGGGTATAATCGGCTTGGGTCACGGCACCAGCGGCATCTACGCAGATCTCGATGACAATCTTGCCGACTTTCTGGGAAGTATCCACGATCCTGGGTCGGCTGACGACCTTGCGACCACTCAGGCCGCCACCAATCGACACACCAGTGCCAGTGCCGCTGCCACCGCCGGTGCCACCGCCATCACCGCTGCTTTTGCCGAAGGGGTTGTCCCCTGTGCCGCCAGGCGTACCCTGGTTGCCGGGTTTGCCGGTATTGCCCTGGCCCGTGCCACTGGAGCCGGGCTTGCCAAAAGTGCCGCCAAACTGGCCTTTTTTCTTGTCTTTTTCTTCCTGTTCGCGACGCTTTTGATCGGCAGCAGCCTGGGCTTGGCGCTGGCGCTCGGTCTCGGCGGCTCGGTTGGCATCTTCCTGGGCCTGACGCTGACGATTGGCATCGTCCTGTTTGCGGCGGGTTTCTTCCTGCGCTTTTTTGAGGGCTGCTACGTTAGGATCAGCGGAGGTCGGTGTAGTGGGGGGGGCTTCGGCTGGGCTGGGCTTGCTTGCCGCAGGTGGTGGCGTGCTCGGCTTGGAAGGTGCGGGCACGGGGTCTTCTACCGGCTCGGTCACACTTGGGTCTTCCATTTGCTGGCCCTGTGGTGCCGGGTCGTTGCCTTGGCCCTCGTCGGGCATACCGGCAGCGGCGTTGTCGCCGCCGCCGCCCCAGTCCAGTTGGATGGCTGGCACATCGGTGGCTTCCGTCTTTTTATCAAAGGTATACAGGAGCATGGTGAGTACCAGTGCTGCGTGAAAGATAAGGCTGACAACCAGTCCCTTGCTGCGGTTTTGTTCTTCTTTAATGGTAGCAGTCATAATTCAATGTGCTAATTTGGTCAATGTGGTCAATAGTGGTCATTATGCCAATAGGGTACAATGCAATAGGCTTTCAAAAATAGATGCCAGGCAAGGACCAGATTGCACAAAAAGCAACGAGCAAGATCCAATTATATAGGCGTTACTTGTTGGGATTGGTAGCCAGGATGGTTTTTACCTTTAAACGATTGGCAATATCGAGGATGAATACTACATCTTCCACGGTAGCGGCTTTGTCGGCGGCCACGGTGATCGTCGTTTCGCTTGGTGCTTTACCAGAGGCGGTAATGCGTGAACGCAGGGCAGCCTCCAACCGGGCCTTATCCACCCCTTTGGTGTCAATATAGAATGTGCCGTCCGCCTTGACAGATACCGAGAGGGCGGACGAAGCCATTGACTTAGAGGTGCTGGACGGCAGCTGCAGGTTGAGGGCGTTGGGGGTGACGAAGTTGGAGGTGAGCATGAAAAACATCAACAACAGGAAGATGACATCGATCATGGCCGCCAGGCTGAACTCCGGCTTTACACGAATTCTTCGTTTGAGACCCATACAATAATTATGAATGATGAATTATGAACGATAAATATAATGATGGGTGATAAATGACGATGATGCGGGTTTGCAATTCATAATTTATCATTCATCATTATCTGGAGGGTTCCTGCAACAGGTCCATGAATTGCACAGCCGTGTTCTCCATTTTGAAAATAACTTTGTCGAGATTAGTAACCAGCAGGTTAAAACCGGCCATGGCGATGATGGATACAAACAAGCCGGCAGCTGTGGCGGTAAGGGCGTGGTAAATACCGTTGGATAGCGTAGAGGGCTTGATCACGTCTGCGGAGGCCATGTCTTGGAAGGCGATGATTAGACCAATCACGGTCCCCAGCAGCCCGATCATCGGGGCAATGCCGGAGATGGAAGCCAGCGTGGAGAGATTTTTTTCAAGTTTCAACAACTCGAGGTTGCCTACGTTTTCGATGGACTTATTGATGTCGTCGAGCGGTTTACCAATGCGATCCAGCCCTTTCTCCACCATGCGGGCCATGGGTGCATCTACGCTTTGGCAGAGGGCTTTAGCAGCCTGTAGGTTGCCATTTTCAACGCTGGCGCGGATGCTGTTCATGAAGTTGTGGTCCACTTGGCCGGCGCGCTTGAGCGTCAGGTAACGTTCGATGATGATATAGACGGCGACGATGGAAAGCAATAGCAAAATGATGATCACAATCAGGCCGGACGTGCTGCTCCCCAAAATGATGTCCAAGAGGCTTTGCGACTCTTCGGGCTTGGCGGCCGTCGCCGGTACAGTGCCTACTGCTTGCAGGAAAAAGAACGAAGTCAGCAAGGTGCTAAAAGTCATAAAAAATAGAGGCTGTGAGTGGATGAAACCGAATGTTTTCTTATTGTGCCGTAGCGAACGCCAAAAGTAGCGCATTTTGTATGGGTGCAAATTTTTTCCTTAACAATTTCCCCATTTACCGCTTTTTTAGCGGCGCAAAGACTGCGCCCAACACTTGACAATGAAAGATTTACAAACGTACACTATGAAAATGCACCTGCTTTTCCCCACGTTGCTGCTGGGCCTCCTCGCCTGCAAAAACGACGCGCCTTCCACCACTGTAGCACCGCCAACGTCTGCTCCCACCAACCAGCCTGCCAACGATCCGCCGGATGCTTATTTAGAGGGGCTGTACGCGACCTCCAGTGCCCCGGGTAGCGACGTGTATGCTCTTTTTGACCAAGACCCGGCCAACGAATGGCGTACCCAGCCCGGTGCCGGACCAGACGAAGGCATTATGCTGTATTTCTCTGACCATCGACCACTGCAAATCGAAGCAATAGAAATCACGCCCGTAGGAGGGGTGTTTGCCGATACGGCCCAAATACAATTGTACGTCAATGGCCAGTTGGACCAAAGCGGGCGACCAGGCCAGCGCATCCAATTGTCGGCCTTGCAACCCAATAAAGCACTGAAATCCATGTTTATCCGCTTTGAAAAGACGGGGCGAGAGGAGCAAAAACAACGCCAAGACCTGGAGGTCAGTACCTTCCCAGCCACGGCGGCGGTTGCTTTGAAAGCCGTCAATTTGTACGACCACTCAGGAAAACCCCTGCGTTTGGCACCCCCTAAACGCCTGCACGGTGCGCTGACGGCCAGCAGCAGCCTGTCGCCGGAGACCGCCTACGGGCCAGCCAACCTGTTCGATGCACGAAAGGAATTTGGATGGGTGGAAGGCAATGCGGCTACGGCGGGCGAAGGCGAGACGCTGCGCTTTCAGTTCGACCAATCGGTACATATTACGGCCATGCAAGTGTGGAACGGCTATCAGCGTTCCGACGACCACTTCACGGCCAATGCCCGCGTCCGCGATTTTGAGTTTGGCGCAGCGCAAGGGCCAACCGGCACCTACACTTTACGGGCAACGAAGGCGGGGCAGAAAATTGCACTTTCGGCGGCGGGGACGGGGCAAAATTTTGACTTAAAAATAAAGAGTGTGTATCCGGGAACCAAGTATAAAGACTTGGCGATCAGCGAAATAGTTTTCTACGATGGCGACCAACCCTTCGTGCTGGTGTCGGATGCGCCCAGCCAACAGCAAAAGACCCTGCGCACCAAAGTGGCGCAATCGCCCTTAGCCACCGTACTCGACCGACGCATTGGCAACGTGGTGCATGATAACAAAACGATCACCCGGCAATCGTTCATTCTGCGCTCGGACGGCACCTTTGTGCTGTACAGCATGGACGTGGAACCCGACGACACCGAGTCCGAGACGCTGGCCGATGGTAACTGGGAATTGCTCAAATCGGATGCGGCAACGGCGACGGTGAAGATTTTTGGCAAATGGAACAATCTATCCGAAATACAAGATTACTATCAGGGTAGCAGTGCACAGCAGGTCACCCGTATTTTCAGCGATGTATTGACCATTGACCATAAAACCTTGCAGGGGACCAAAATGGTCGGGACTTTTTATTTGCCCTGACAGGAAATTGGAGCGTAGCAACATCCCGATTTTTATCGGGAAGGCAAGAAAAGCAAAATGTGGCCTACACTATTTTTTATGGAAGGGCGTAGAAAAATATGGCTGGCTATTACGGCTGGGTTGCTACTGGGGCTGGCCTCGGCTTGGCTGCGCTTCCAGGCACTGGCCCAGACACCTTATGCCAATGGTTGGGATGGCTATTTTTACCTGGTGCAGGTAAAGGCCTGGGTGGAAACGGGGCGGATGCACTCGCCGGAAGCCTCGTTGATTTATCCGCTGCTGCGTTTCTTTTATTGGTGTACCGGCGATTATGTGCTGATGTACCAATGCTGTGCGGCGGCACTCGCTGGTGCGTTTGCGGCGGTCGTGGCCTGGACGGCCCGGTCTTGGGCGCAGGGTTGGCTGTTGGGAGGCTGGGCGTTGTTTAGTCCGCACCTGACTTATTTTGCGGCCCAGTACCCGAAGAATTTGTTGGGCATGGTGCTGTTGCTGGCGTTCATCGGCAGTTTGCCACGGCAGGCGGCCCAGCAACGACCCGCACGGTTTATTTTGCCTTTTATACTCTTGGTAGTCAACTACTTCGGGCATCGACTGACTTTTGGGTTGGCAATGGTGTATCTGCTCTGTTGGACAATGGTTTCTGTAAAAACTCTCTTTTGGCGGCGTATTTTTAATAGAAAAAATATTGCCGTTGGAGCGGTGGCCATTGGGCTATTTGTGGCAGCCAGCAGCGTCTTTCCAGGGTTGTTGCACGTGGCCGATTTGGGGCGGCTGGCGGGTGGCTGGCAGTGGCGGCCGCAGTTTGCGCCGTGGTCATTTATCAGCCAACTTGGGGAAGGGCGGCTTTCAAACTGGTGGTGGGGGGAAATAGTGGTGATTACTGGCCTGTTTCTTTTTGCCTGGACAAAGACAATATGGGACACGCGGCGCGGTGCGGTGGCATCTTCCTCTGCCAAACACTATGCCCTGCTTCTACTCTGTATACTATTGTTATTTCCATTTTTGGAATGGTCGTTCACGGGGGTGGCTTATCGGTTCTTTTTGGGGTTTGTCTTGCTGGTGCCGGGGATATTTGGCGAAGGAGGGGTAGCGAGGAATGGGACTTCCTTGCGTCAACCTGCAATTTGGTGGCGGTACGTAGCGGGTACTTTACTGGGCTTGGCTGCGTTTTTTTCCTGGAAAAGTTACGTGCCGACGAAGCATGACCCCAACTATGCTCTTTTTGACCGCATAACCAGCCGCGCTACGGAGCGACTGGGGTTGGGGAGTACCCAGCCGCCGGAATTGGTGATTGCCCACAATGCGCTGGCCGAATATTTTACCTTCACGACGGATGTGGATGCCATGCCATGGCTGCCGGAGTACGCTATTGATTCGGCCCGGTTATGGCGTATGGCTGGTGGGATGCACTTGCCGACGGTGCGCTATTTTGCAGGGGCCGGGCAGGCGGCGCGGGTGCAGCCTTTGAGCACTGGCTACTGCCTGTTGCCGGAATGGGTGTGGCAGCGTTCTCTGGCGCAGGCGCGGATAGAGGGGGATTCGGTGTATTTGGCTTTGGCTACTAGTTGGCTCAATCCTGGTCGAGAGCGACCGGGGTGGTTGTTGAATAAAAAACGGTAGCAACCCAATGGCGAGTTATCATCTTTACTCCTATCTTCCAGATTATAGATCGAACGGATTGATCAAATCCAACCCCAGTAAATTCTTAAAATCTTTTTCGTTACGGGAAATAATCTTCAATCCGAACAAAATGGCAGTAGCAGCAATAATGGCATCGGCGACTTTAGGTTTTTGACTTCGCCTAATTTCAATTGTCTTTTCCACTACCTGATCAGTAATCGCATAAATCGGCAGGCTATCCAATAGCCTTTCCGCCTTTTTCATTTGCGCGGTACTGGGAAATGGAAATCCAAGTACTTCAATTTTAGAAATAACGGACAGCGCGCACATCTGATTTTGCAAAGCAGCGAGTACAAAAACGAACCCATTGGGGGTAAGTGCGCCATCCATATAATAAATAATCGTATTGGAGTCCAAAAGGTATTTCATGATCATTCCTCCCGCATTTCTGCCAATATGCGATCTGTGGCTTCTATGCCCAATTTGGGTTGAATACACGCCCAAAATTCAAGATAGTCCACATTGGGTTTTTCTGATGAACCAATGGGAGAGGGCGAATCAAAAACCAACTCTGGCTGTGTTTCCCCGTCATTTCTTTTCCAGACCGTAATGCCACGCACCCATTCAGTCACCCGGAGCAATTCGAGAAGCCGACTTAGTAAATTGGGGTTTTTAAATTCAATGATAATTTGCATAACGATTGTTTTTTACTGAACAAAAATAACGAATTTTTGCTAAAAACGCACTTCGTTCAAAGCCCCTAAATTTTGGCCCATAGAAAATGTGCCGTTTTTTTTGTTGCCCTCCCGATAAAAATCGGAATGTTATTGCCTGCCTTTTACTTATCCTTTATGACCCTATTGCCCCATCAACTGCACATCCTGAGGCTCCATAGGCATACCCAGCTGCTGGCCGCGTTGATAATCTCGCTGTGCCGCTGCCTTGTTGCCCATCTGCGCATAGGCACGGGCGCGTTCACGATAAGCCAGGCCGAAGGTAGAATTGAAGCGAATGGCTTGCGTAAGCGCATCGACAGCCGCCTGGTTTTGGCCAATGGTGCGTTGGATCATGCCGCTCTCATACCACACGTTGGCATTTTGTGGATCGAACTCCAGATATTTTCGATAATTCTCCAACGCCCGCTCCAAGTAGGCCCTTTGCTTACTTGGATCGGTTTGCGCCAGGCTGTATAGGGCGATGGAGCGATTGAAATAGCCGTTTTTATTGGTCGGGTCCAGGGCAACACCTTCGTCGAGGCTCTGGAGAGCCGCTGCAAATTGGTTGCTTGAACCCAAGGCTGCCCCACGGTTGATCAGCACTTCGGATTTGGTCTTGGGCTTTATCCTGGGCATAGTGAGGGCGGCATTGTAGTCCGTAATGGCTTTCTGCACCAAACTGGCCTCTTGGCCTTTGTACTTGCCGGACATGGCCATATCAAAGTAGGTTTTGCCACGGCTGTTGTACACTTCGGGGTTGTCTTTTTCGATACTGACGGCTTTGTTGTAGTCGTTCAAAGCCGCAGTATAGTCACCGAACTTATTGCGGTAGTATTGGCCACGATTCCAGTAAGGCAGTGAGTTTTTATCTCCCTCCAATTTGATGACGTGGCTCCACAGCGTAGTACCGTCTTTCCAGATACCGATCTGGCGCACCGTCCAGAAGCCATAGATCAACGTTAGTACACCCAAGGCGATGCGCAACCCGTCTCGATATTTTTCTTGTTGTTGGTATTTATCAAAATAATAGGCGGCAATGGCAAAAAAGCCGAAATAGGGAACGTAGGTAAAACGGTCGGCCAAAAAAGCCTGTCCGGCACCTTTCCACTGTAATACGAACATGATATTGACAAAAAAGAAAGCGGTGCCAAATACCGCGATCCGATTTTTGCGCAGCACCAGCCACACGAAAAGAGCGAGCGCGGCCAAAAACCCAAGCGGCCCAAAACTCATGATGGAGGGCAACGGCTTGGGATATG
>JAYUXG010000511.1:0-3301 GCA_043753125.1 Saprospirales bacterium
GAAAATTGCACAGCGGGTTCCAGGATTTCCGGGTTGATGACAATGTCGTAGTCGTTGGCCGGCACGGCGTTGTAGAAGCGGGCAATCGGCTTATCAGCGGCATTCACGACTGCGTTGCCTTTATCGTCATTATCCAGCCGCTGGCCACTGAAAGCCTGGTAAGTCTCGTAGCGATTGATCGGGTAGGCCACCCAAGCGTTTTCGGCGGTGACGAGATAGGCCGAATCCAACCGCAGCCCGATGCTACGATACTGGGTTTTGATCTGGGTAATGTATTGGAAGGCAGCATCGCGGAGCTGTGCGTACACCACTTGCGGTTCCTTTACGAAGTAGTCCACTTTCACGATGTCGTAGATTTCCTGGCGTGCGGCGGCGGTCACGATGCGGTCCAGCAGGGCGGGATTGGTGTAGCGAATGTGGACATTTTTCTGTAGTTCAAAGCCCTTCGGAATCTCGGTGTAGGTTTTTTTGGAAAACAGTTTTTTGCTCACGTCGTATTCGTATTTTGGCAAGAAATTGACCATATCCACGTAAATATCGGCGGGTGGAATGCCCAGCGCATTCAAATCGGTCAGAAAAGCAGTCAACCGGGAATTGAGGAGTGTATTCGTTTCGTCTGCCGTTTTGCCGACCTGGAGCAGGCTGAAAATCGCGGTATAGGAGCTGGCTTTTTGATTGGACAGGGCATTGATGCTGATTTCCATCTGGTTGCCTTCCAGCATGACCGCCGATTTTGGCACGGAGCGAAACTGGGCATTAGGCACCACGTTTTGGTAGGTCTGCTGTTGGTTGCCGTAGTTGCCCATGACTTGGGACATGGCGGAAAAAGAAAGCAGCAGGAGCAGGAGGGGAAGGAAGAGTTTTTTCATAGATCGTTTCGTTTTGTGGGCTAAAACGGCTCGAAAAGGGGAAAATTGTTACTTACAGGCAGTAGCAATCCCCAGCACGTAGTTTTTAACAATACCAATCTCCGTCGCCATTTCCGCGCCCTGGAAACCTTGGATGTCTTTTTCGCTGAGCCGTTGGCGGTAGGCAGCGAGAAAATCGCGCGAGAGTGGCAAATACGACCAGTGCCATTTTTCCTCGTGGTAGCCAGTGGGTCGCCCGGCCGTGTAGGGTTGGCCAAAACCATACTCATGGGCGTGGGCCACCAGCCAGGTGTAGGCTTTTTCGTGCTTTCCGCCCGGTTCAAAAGCAGCGTTATTCAGGTCGTTCAAATCCATATCCGTGCCCCAATGGTGGCGCGAGGAGCCGGGCATGGACGAGTATTCCAAGATTTTCAACGCCCGGTCCTTTGGCGCGGAAGCGTCTTTGGCAAAGCGCGTCCATTTGCCTTCCCAAATGGCTTTTTGCTGCGCAAACGTGCGGGTGGAGGAGATGATATTGAAGACAACGCCTTCCTTTTTGGCCGCCGCAAACATCTTTTTAAACGCCTCCAACGCCTCTTTACGCAACATCATACCGGGACGGTCGGAGTAAGGCTTGCCGACCGCTATAAAATTGGGGTTTGACGTAGGGTCGAATCTGCCGAGCAAATAGTCATTGTCCACCAACAAAGCAGCGGGACGCGGCAGCGTATCAGCCATAGCGGTCAGCGTAGCCGCCGAATGTGTGACGGGTTTGGTGGCCACTGGCACATCAGATTGACAGGCCCAGCCAAATAAAGTCAGCAATAGAAGTATCATATATTTCATTGGTAATAAATATTTTAAACATAATTCATAATTCATAATTCATAATTCTTTTCTACGCTTTCGATGATTTTTTTCAGGGCTTCTTTGGTCTGGACACCGGCTTGCTGCCAGATTTGCTGGCCGTTTTTATAGACCATGAACGTAGGCACGCCCATGACCTTCATCTCCACAGCCAGGTCGGTGTTCTTGTCCACATCTATTTTGACGATGCGCACGCGGTCGCCTAGGTCTGCCTTCAAGTCGTCCAGCACAGGAGCCATCGCCCGGCACGGTCCGCACCAAGTGGCCCAAAAGTCGATCAATACCGGCGTATCGGAGTTGGTCAGGGAAGCAAAGGAAGCAGTCATGGTGGTGAAAGAGGATAGAGAAAAGGTGGAAAAAAAAGGGTTTAGAAGGAATTCAGGAAAAAACAATCTTTTGGCGAAAGGGTTGCCGAAGGCCAATGCCCGTAGTGTCGCCACCAAACCCGCTGGTCCAAAAGTGCTCTTGGCAACACAATATAACGGTATTCATCGAAAACTGCCCCCAAGTCGCCTTGGTTAGACCAATTTTGACCAAAACTATACCTATGCGCAATTTTCGTTTCGCCCTGCTCCTTTCGGCAGCCACGTTCGCCCAAAATGCCTCTGCCCAAAAAGAAGACAAAGCCATCAAGGCCGTGATCAATCGCTTTTTTGAAGCCATGGAAAAACGGGACACCGCCATGCTGCGCAGCACCTGTATGCCAATGCCCGTGTTGCAAACTTATATGAAAAGCAGGAAATGAAAACCAGACATCATTTCCGAGGACTTTGCCAAGTTCGTGGCCTTCGTCGGGTCGCCTTCCAACGACAAATACGAAGAAAAGATTGAGTTCGAGGCCATCCATGCCGAGCAATCCCTGGCCAGTGTGTGGACGCCCTACAAGTTTTATCTGAATGGAAAACTCTCGCACAGCGGTACCAACTCGTTTCAACTGGTGAAGACGTCACAAGGTTGGAAAATTCAGTACATCATAGACACACGGTGCAAGGGGTAGTGTATTGCTTTTACAAATGATTTAACCCCGTTTACACCCTGTTTGGTTTTTTAACAAACTTTCTGAAAGCCCTAACACCTTTTAGCAATTTCGTATGCTGGCTCCCGCGCAACTTGCGGGCATATTTGAAAACAATCAAAAACGAAAGCTATGCGTGTCCTTTCCTGCTTCCTCCTCTTTGCTTTTTTGCTTCCGGCTTGCCACACTGCCCAAAAGCGTTCCGAGTCGGGCGACTACGACAGTGCCATTGATATCTGCGTCCGTAAACTGGCGGGCAAATCCAAAAAGAAACTCGAATACGTACAGGGTTTGGAAGTAGCCTTTCAGAAAGCCCAGGCCCGCGACCTCCATTTGGCTACCAACCTGGCGAACCAGAATCGCGAGGAAAACTGGGAAAAAGTCAATCGCATCCATCGCCAGATCCGTGACCGCCAGCAACAGGTATCGCCCCTGTTACCCCTCATCGCCAGCAATGGCTACCGGCCCCGCATCGAACTGGTGGACATCAATCAGCTCGAAAGCGTGAGCTGTGAGAAGGCTGCTGAATACCTCTACCATAAGGCCCAGGGGTTGCTGGACAAGGCCGAGC
>JAYUXG010000512.1:0-8056 GCA_043753125.1 Saprospirales bacterium
AAGCGGCCTACCCGACGGCGGACGTTTTCTTCGATCAGCATATTGGTACTTCAGCCGGGCAGTTCGTCCAATGGGAAGAACAAATGAACCAGGCCATGCTGATCGAGCCGGGTCAACTGGAAGCCCTGCAACAAAACCGCGACCAGGTGACCGCCCTGATCCAGGAACTGGACTTGTTGGATGGTACCCTGACGAACGAGGAAGAAATTGCCAACGCAGATGCCGCCTTTTTCGAGGCGCGCGCCGTTTTGCTCGGTCAGATCGGTAGTTTGGCGGCAGAAGAAGATGCTCTGTTGGCCACCACTAAAGAAATTCGTGCGGACGAATTGAATGCCGTGGTCGAGACCCTGAGTACGCTCCCGCAAGCCACGCCATACGAACAGAATCAGGTGTTTCTAAATGGCCTGGCAGTCAAAAAAGCCCGCGCAGAGGATTTTTTCGAAGAAGAATACGCTTTGCTCAGCGTCATCGCTGCCCAATGCCCGGATGTAGTCGGCAGTACCCGTAATCAGGCGATCAACTACCTGCCCGTAGGCGACCCGGCCAATACGATCTGGGAAACGGGTAATGCGCCCGGTTGTGTAGAAGAGCGTAGTGTTCCACCTATATGGGAAGATGCCCGGCCAGTTGGGTTGGCTCTGTGGCCCAATCCGACTACATCCACCCTGTTTGTAAATTTCCCTTCTCCTTTTTCCGGCTATGTACAGGTATTCGCTCTGACTGGCGGATCAGCATTATGGTCGGCTAATGTAATTGTGGTCGCGGGTGGATATGAATACCAACGGCGGCCTGGGGAAGGTACTGGAAAAAAACATAGCCCTGTTGCAGGACACTTTGATGCCCAGCGTCAGCGCGGTACGCCATGCCAACGGGCGCGACTGGTGGGTCATGACAGGCGAACAATTCAACGACAATACCTACTGCTTTCTGCTGGACACTTCCGGTGTCCACCCCGTCCCGATTATTCGTCGGGCCGATTGGATTGGACCTAATCAGTACCCGAATATTCACTGTTTTTCTCCTAGCGGCAAAAAAATGGCTCGCGGTGGCCACGGTACCCCAGCTGCCTTTCGCCTGTACGACTTTGATCGCTGTACCGGCCAGATCTCCAACCCCATCACCCTTGCTATCCCCGACGACGAGGCCTTCGTCAGCTGGCCCTGCTTCTCCCCCAACTCCCGCTACCTCTACCTGACCAACAAAGTCTCCCGACTCTATCAGTACGATACCTGGGCCGCCGACGTCAATGCTTCGGTGCAGCTCGTCGGCGTATATGATGGCTTTCTGGCCGACTACGGTCTCCCGGCCACCATGTTTACCATGACCGTCGGCCCCGACCAGCGCATCTATATGTCGGCCAATAACGGTACCCGCTACCTGCACGTCATCCACCAGCCCGACGAGCCGGGGCTGGCCTGCGATTTCCGGCAGCACGATTTCCAGATGCCCGCTGTTTTTCCGTTTTTCCTGCCCAATATGCCCTTTTATCGCCTGTACCAGGAACCGGGCAGCCCCTGCGATACGCTGGGTGTGCAGGCTCCGCTGGTAGCCCAGTGGCGCAGCGAGCGCAACAGCAACGCTGGCCTGCTGGCCATGGTCTTCACCGACATCTCCTACTTTCAGCCGGTGAGCTGGCACTGGACTTTTGGGGATGGAGACAGCAGTTCGCTGCCCTCGCCCGTGCACACCTTCCCGGTACCGGGCGAGTACGAGGTATGCCTGGAAGTCTGCAACGATGGGGGCCTCTGCGACACCCTCTGCCGCACGATTACCGTCCGGGATACGGTTACCTCACTGCCGACGATCATGGATGCTTTGCCCGGTTTGGTATGGCCAAACCCAGCTAATGCCCGGTTATGGGTAGCGCATGCGGATAACAGCAATGGCGAATTCCGAATGTTCGATTTGGATGGCCACTCCGTTGTGCAGCAGGTATTGCTCAGTCCCAGTGGCGTGGAAGCAGTGGACATTGGGCAATTACCAAAAGGACTGTATTTCTGGCAGCTTTGCTCTGCCGGTCGACCGGTGAAAAGCGGGAAAATAGTAGTGCAGCGGTAGGGATATATGCCCTTTTCAAGAAGGCTGCTCTTTCGTATTCGGCATCGTACCTCGATAATTGTCAATTGTCTCGAACCCCGTATACCGATACAGCACCTTCGGCATCTGGATACCCGTTGCCGTCTGGTTATTCTCCAAAAGTGCCGCCACGATCCGCGCCAGAGCCAAGGCGGAGCCGTTCAGCGTGTGCGCCAGTTCTATCTTGCCGTTTTCATCGCGGAAGCGAAGTTTCATCCGGTTGGTTTGGAAGGTCTCGAAGTTGGAAACCGAGCTCACCTCCAGCCAACGTTTTTGTGCCGCCGACCATACCTCAAAATCAAAGGTAAGGGCTGAAGCAAAACCCATGTCGCCGCCGCAAAGCCGCAGGATGCGGTAGGGGAGTTCGAGTTTTTCCAGCAATTGGGCCACGTGGCGCACCATGCCCAAATGTGCCTCATAGGAGCGATCCGGGTGTTCCACCTGCACGATCTCCACCTTATCGAACTGGTGGACGCGGTTCAGGCCGCGCACGTGTGAGCCCCACGCGCCAGCCTCCCGGCGGAAGCATGGGGTGTAAGCCGTCATTTTGACGGGCAGGTTTTTCCCCGGCACGATCTCGTCGCGCAAGATGTTGGTGACTGGCACTTCGGCGGTGGGGATAAGGTAGAGGCCGTCGCGTTCGCAGTGGTACATCTGGGCTTCTTTGTCGGGCAATTGGCCGGTGCCACGGGCGGAGGCCTCGTTTACCAGCAGCGGCGGGGCTATTTCTTCGTAGCCAGCCTCCACGGCCTCGTCCAGGAAAAACTGGATGAGCGCGCGCTGTAGGCGAGCTCCCTTGCCGCGATAGACGGGAAAGCCCGCACCGGTGAGCTTTACGCCCAGCTCCAGATCGAAGAGGTTATACTTCTTGGCCAGGTCCCAGTGGGCGAGTGCATCATCGGGCAGCGTAGGGAAAGGCTTTTGCCAATCCTGCCATACCTCGTTGTCCTCCGGGGTTTCGCCCTCTGGGACACTTTCATGCGGCACATTGGGCACGGAAAAGAGCAGGGTTTCCAACCGCTGATCCGTCTGACGCTGGCGGTCTTCCAGCTGCCTGCTTTCTTCCTTGAGGGTGGCTACCTGCATCTTAAGGGTGTTGGCTTCGTCCTTTTTCCCCTGGCCCATCAAGGCTCCAATCTGCTTGGCCAAGCGGTTCTGTGCAGCCAACGTATCATCGAGTTCCTTCTGGCCGCTGCGCCGTTCGTCATCCAGTTGGATGATTTGGTCGATTGCTTCCAACTGGGACGGCGACCAGTTTCTTTTGCGCAAACCATTGACAATGCGTTGTTTATCTTCGCGGATTATTCTGAGTTGAAGCATTTTGCGTTTTATAGTATAAAAAAGTCACGCAAGATAGGGCGATTTTCAAAAAAGGCTTATCTTTGCCGGGTTCCATTTCCGAAGCGACTTGTTTTCGCTGCCCACCTGTTTGCGTTTTCTCCGCCATTACCTTGCTTGTTACTTGAAGGTTTTTTGAGAAAAAGCCACTTCTGCGGGTTAGCCTTCGCGCAAGTTCCAGCACCTTATTTCCGGTTGTATTGTTCTGATTTCCGAAAAATTTACCTACCCCAAGGCCTGTCGTTTCGTGGCTAGCCTAACCCAATTCACATATCCGCTGTCTTCACCTTTTTTCATCTTCTCTTACTGCCTACTGCTCACCCCGCGTGTGCTTTCTGAACGCCCGTTCCGGGCCTCAGCCGCATCCTTTTAACATCAAACATATTACCCATACCTGCTATGTACGATATATTGCAGCTGAATGACAAGCTGGTGCCTGAACTCAAAGAGATCGCCCAACGACTCGGCGTCAAAGGATTTAATAAACTGACCAAACAGGACCTCATCTATAAAATACTGGACGAACAGGCCCTGGCGGAAAAAAACGCTGGCGACCGCAACGTGCCCGTGGTGGATGAACCCAATCCGCAGAGTGGTCGCCGCCCGCGCAAAACGGTGACCACGATGGACGATTCCGGTACCGAAAAGTCCGTTCCAACTCCTCCGGCCCCCCGGCTCACCACGCCGCGTGTCCCTCGGGCGGAAAGTCGTCCGAAGCCTGTGGACGACCCACGTCAGGCCAGCACGGACCAGGCACCCCGTCCTGAATTGCCCCCGCGCGAAGAACGCCCCGTGCAGAATCGCGAACGCCCAGCGGCACCTGTCCGCGAGGAACGGCCTACACAAAACCGCGAGCATCCAGAACAACCGCCGCGCCGTGAGCAACGTCCCAACGACCAGCGCCGCCCCAATGAGGTAGCGGACCGCCCGGAGAACCCGCCCCGCCGGGAAGACCGCCCCAACGACCAGCGCCGCCCCAACGATGGTGCAGATCGCACGGACAATGCGCCCCGCCGCGACGATCGCCAAACCGACCAGCGTCGGCCTGCCGATGGCAATGACCAACCAAACCCGGTTCCCAACCGCGACGACCGGACACCCAACCGGGATCGGCCCAATGAACCGCCTCGCCGCGACCGCTGGGAGGACCGTCGCCGCGATGGCAACCGCCGCGACCGCTGGGAAGACCGCCGCCGCGACGGCAACCGCGACCAACGCCCTGGTAACCCCAATTTGGTCGA
Organism: Saprospirales bacterium; assembly: GCA_043753125.1. Lineage (GTDB taxonomy): Bacteria > Bacteroidota > Bacteroidia > Chitinophagales > Saprospiraceae > M3007. Next base: position 4,656 of record JAYUXG010000512.1, read on the forward strand.
TCCAGAAGCCAATAAAATGGCCAATTTGGAAGAAGAAGAGTTCGTGGGCCAAAACAATGGTGGCGAAGAAGATGACGACGAAATGGTAATGAACCGCCCCGCCGTCACGGCTACCACTGCCTCCGAAAAGCGTGCGGAGCAAGAACCGGCGGAAGTAATGCCGGTCATCAATAAAGAGCGTTTTGATGTGGAGCTGGATGGCATCATTGAGGGTCTCGGTACGCTGGAAATGATGCCTGATGGCTACGGTTTCCTGCGTTCGCCCGATTATAACTACCAAACCAGCCCCGACGATATTTATGTGTCGCCTTCACAGATCAAACTGTTTGGTCTGCGTACCGGCGATACCGTAAAGGGGGCCATCCGTCCACCCAAAGAAGGAGAGAAATATTTTGCCCTGCTGAAAGTGAGCAAAATCAATGGCCTGGACCCCAAGGATGTGCGCGACCGGGTACCCTTCGATTATTTGACGCCACTTTTCCCGACCAAAAAGTTCAATCTGCTCATCAGCGCGACTGGCCGGGATTTTAGCAACCGTATCATCGAGCTGTTTACGCCGCTTGGCAAGGGGCAGCGCGGCCTCATCGTGGCCCAACCCAAGACCGGCAAGACCTTCCTGCTGAAAGACATCGCCAACGCGATCACCAAGAATCACCCCGAGGTGTATCTCATTGTGTTGCTCATCGATGAGCGTCCGGAGGAGGTGACCGATATGCGCCGGAGTGTGCGCGCCGAGGTGGTGGCCTCCACCTTCGATGAGGCTGCGGACAACCATGTGCGCCTCGCCAACATTGTGCTGGAAAAAGCCAAGCGCATGGTGGAATGCGGCCACGACGTGGTCATCCTGCTCGATTCTATCACTCGCATGGCGCGGGCCTACAACACGGTGGCCCCTTCCAGTGGCAAGGTGCTGTCGGGTGGTGTGGAGGCTACGGCTTTGCAAAAACCCAAGAAATTCTTCGGTGCCGCGCGGGCCATCGAAGGCGGCGGCTCGCTGACCATCCTGGCCACGGCCCTGATCGATACCGGTTCCAAAATGGACCAGGTGATTTTCGAGGAATTCAAGGGTACGGGTAATATGGAGTTGCAACTGGATCGCAGCCTGGCCAACCGCCGGATGTACCCCGCCGTGGATTTGACCAAATCGAGTACCCGCCGCGAGGAACTACTATTGGATAAGGATACACTCAGCCGGATGTTTATCCTGCGCAACCACCTGGCCGATATGAAACCCGAGGAAGCGATGGAGTTTATGCGCAAACAGATGCTGCACAGCAGTAGTAACGAGGAGTTTCTGGAGTCTATGAATCGGTAGGTGGTCATTGGTGGATTGGTTTAATAGTTAATAAGTTATAGAACACTCCGGGCGTTTTTAGGACGCTTGGAGGGTTTTTGTTTCCCCAAACAAAATATAATTTACATCGTGCTAAAAATCAACGTACATACACCCAGGTCAGCATCCCCAAGGCCAGCAAATATAGCCCTGCACTGAGCAACAAGGCCCGGTACTTGAACCGCACCACCCGCCCGTGCATATTCCGTATAGACACTGCCGAATCGGAGCGATAGGCGTAAGGCAGCGGGAAGACCACCAAAAAGGCCGCTACCAGCGACAGTAGCCACAGCCCAGCGATGAATTTCATCGTATGCTCCGGGGCGTATTGCAGGGCCTTGGCATCGGAGCCGAGCAGGATGGCATAGGTAATGCCGTACAGCCCGGTGCAGAACTTGGCGGCTTCCTCCAGGCGTTTGGGGTTTCCTGCTCATCCGTGCGCCGCCAGGCAGGCCAGGAGTCTTCTTCCGACGTGGGTGGGCGGGAAGAGAGTGGGGGAGGTGGGGTGGGTGTTTCTGCCATAGTGGTTAGGTGGTTTTAAACGAATGTAGGATAAATTTGGTAATTCTTAAAGAATTTTCAAATCGTTTCCCTTACTTTTGTTTACTCAATAAATCCTTGCAAAGATGTCTCAGATTGAATTATATCAGTCCATTTTGCGCAAACTTGGCCAACTGCCTGTTGCAAGCTTGGCCGAACTGGATGTATTTTTGTCTAGCCTGGTTAAAAAACGCAGTCATGCCAAAGTAACTGCTTACAAAACCCGGCTGGCCAAAGTCGCGGGTGCCTGGAAAGACTGGGACGATTACGAGTTCAATGCTTTTCTGGATACCACCCGCCAGATCCGCCGGGAAATGTTTGCTGACCGAGAACTCTCCCTGTGACGGCCTGCCTGCTCGATACGGACACGATCTCCTTTTTTCTGAAAGGTAATCTAAATGTTGCCCGCCGAATGGAGCAATACTTTGACCATTTTGGACAGCTGAACATCAGTGTCATCACCTACTATGAGATCAAAAACGGACTGCTTTTTCGGGATGCCCACCGTCAGATGAAGGATTTCGAGGTTTTTGTCCAGGATTGCCTCGTATTGCCCATTACGACTGAAATCGCCAATCTCGCTGCTAATGCCTTTGCTGACCTACGGCGACAAAATCAAATGATCGGCCATACCGATGTGCTTATTGCCGCTACCGCCCTGCATCATTCGCTTACGGTGGTCACCAACAATCAAAACCATTTTCAGCGGATTGCTGGGCTGGTTTTGGAGAATTGGGTTTAAGGAGATTGGTTACTTGCCGCCAGGATTTCCTGAAACCGCGTCTCCCCGATTTGTTCGATAATGGCTCCGAGATACCGATGTGTATCTTTTATATCTGGCAAGCCAATTTTCTGAAAAATCAGATGTGCTTGCATTAGCACTGGCACTGCCTGCTCCCATTGGTTTTGCTCAAGAAGCATTTCACCCATGTTAATTAAAGTAGTAGCCAAGCCAGCTATATCACCAATAGCCTGCCGGACTTTTAAGCTTTGTTCATAAAAACCTATAGCAGTGTCATAATTGCCTTTGGTAGCGTAAATGTACCCAATGTTGTTGAGGGTTGTCCCTTCACCGAATTTATCACCAATTTCCTGTCGAATTTTTAAACTTTGTTCCAAATACTGTAAAGCCGTGTTGAGATTACCTTTTGCCTTCCAAATTTGGCCAATGTTATCTAGAGCAATACCTTCGTTTTCTAGATTACCATTGGTCTTAGAGATTTTCAAACTTTGCTCCAAGTATTCCAAAGGCGTGTTATAATCTCCTTTAACATAGTAGATATGCCCAATATTAACGAGAGTTATACATTCACCAACCTTATCACCGATTTTTTGTCGAATTTTCAAACTTTGTTCCAAATAACGCAGAGACGTATCATAATCGCCAAGAGTCGAATATATCTGGCTAATATTATTAAGTATGCCCCCCTCGGGTGCGGCTCCAATCTGATGTAATTTTATAAGCCATTTTTATCAAAATGCTTCCAGAACTGCTCCCATCGGCCGTTGGTACAAATAAGTCCCCGGA
>JAYUXG010000513.1:0-18575 GCA_043753125.1 Saprospirales bacterium
CACCTGCGCCACCTGTTGGAATCGCGCCCCTTGCTCGACCGCGTACCCGATCAGTCCGTTATTGTGGAAAATAATCTGGCTCCGGCGGAGCGTGTGCAGGCTACCCGTGGCAAGGACTATTTATTGGTGTATACCGCCGCTGGCAAGGCCTTCACGGCCCATTTGGGAAAGATTTCGGGCAAGGTGTTACGAGCCACCTGGTTTGACCCACGCACTGGCAAGAGCGAATCTGCCGGAACGATGGAGAATACGGGGACGCGGTTGTTTACGCCGCCGCAGAGTGGGTATGGGCTGGATTGGGTATTGGTGCTGGATGACGAAAGTCGAGGATACAAAATGCCCTGAACGCAGTATTACCTTTGTATTAAATTGTAATAGAAACTTTGGTCGATAATTGATCACCCGCGGAAGAGGATTATTTTTGGGCATACAAAAACTTGTGTAAAAACTTTCCGATGCCAAGACTTTCCAAATCATCCGTTCACGCCGCGCTGGGTCGCGCGGCCACCCTTATTCTCCAGGCCAGCGGCGGCGATGCATTCATTAGCCGACGCGACATCCGCCAGATGCTTTTGGTGATGAAAAGCCATGACAGAGCCTTGGTACAGCACTTCTATCGGTTTATCGATGCACGGGATGCCCGCACCGGGAGCCGGGTGACGAAGAAAGATGTGGAAGCAGCCGTGGCATATACGCGGGAGAAAATTCTGGACCGCTACGATCTCAATCACAATGGCTTTTCACAAGCCGAAATAGAAAAAATGTCGGAACTTGGCCAGCTGGTAGTCGCCCTGGCCATTCAACTAAAACGCGCTGCTATGGAAATAGAAATTAACACGCCGGAAGAACTGGCCGGTAAACTGGCCGAACTGATCGAAGGCATGAACTTCACCGGATTCGGGTCGGAAGGCGAAGATGCCTTGGAGGCCGTACACCTGCCCACTACCCTCGACCATCTGGATGCCGAAGCCTTGGCCCAAGCCCTCCGCTTCGACACTTCGACCCCCGAACACGCTATCGCCCGGTTTTACCCTTATTCGCCGGAGCTGAACTTCGAGCTGATCGACACCACACAGGAAGAAATGGAGGCTGCTCTGCAGGAACATCGGGGCGAAACAGGGGCTTGTTACAGCGACGAGAGCAAGGCCTATTATCGGGTGGGAACGGCCCTGTTGGATCATAAGACGGTCTGCCACAGTGCCAAAGAATGGGCGCGTGACGACGACGGCGATGGAATCAGGGAGGTACACACCAACACCGCCGAGGGGCTTTGGACCGAACTGCGCAACTTCCTGCGTCGCTTCAAAAGGGTCAGTAAGCACTTCATTCATTTGTACGTCGCTATGTTCGAGTGGATGCACAACTGGAAGAAAATATCGCCCGCATTTATGCAGGCAATAGTATTGCAAAAGACCACATTTGACTACTTGAACGCGCCAACTGGCCCGGCTGATTTTACGGCGGTTACGCTCAACAAAAACTGGGATTTTTACGGTCTCACGGTGGGTGGCGGCTACCACATTTTCCAAAAAAGAAACTGGGCGGCCTACGTCGGGATAGGCATCTGTTACATGCGCGGTTTCCGGGAGGTGTGCGAACAGACCAGTTTTGGCAACTATGCTGGCGAGACCAACGTGGCAGGGAGCCAAGGTGAATTCGGGGTGGTGCCACGAATGGGCGCAGCCATTGCGCATGGACGATGACGCATCCTACCGGAAATACGGGTGAATTTCAATTTCTCCGAAGGAATTGGTGCCTTCAACTTATTACTCTGAACACCATTTGGGAGCCAGGAATCCTTTTGCGCAGATCGCCTTGGGCATCCAATACACCATGTTCCAATAAACCTATTCCCGTACCCGCACGATTTCCAAGCCCGGCACGGTGCGCTCAAACCATTTGAGGGAAGCCTGCGTCTTGTCGCCCGTTTGGGTATCGCATTTGAAAAACAGGTAGTACTGCTGCAAGCAATAGTTCATGCGCGACAGTAACTTATCCAGTGACTTGTACGGGTTGTCTTTTTGGAATTGTGGCTGGCGTTCGTACAGCCAGGCGTAATAGGCATCGTCGTGCACCTCCAATAAATCCAGTACAATCCGGTCGGTCGTATGTGCTTCCATGTATCGGCGCGCCAAATAGCCGTGGTGCTTTGTCCAGTCGCGCGGGCGGCTGCGGTCTTCCGAAAATTTGAAAGCATCGTGGACGATGGCCACCAACCGGAGCCGGGCGCGTATGGACGGAGCCAGCTGCGGGATGCGGTCGATGTTGTCCAGCACTTCCTGGACGTGGAAAATGACCTTTCCCTCCGGGTGTCCAAAGCGTGGCTCGCCCCACAGCAGACCAATGCGGATATCCGGCAAAGCCAGCAGCTGGTGTTCGGCTTCGGTCTCCGGCTGTAGCAATGCCTCCAGCGCGTTGGGATCGTGGGCAATACGTTTTGTCCAGGGCATTGGTCGGTGCGGGCGGGCAGTTGGTCAGGCGAAAAGCGACAATGGGTTAAAAATGGGTAATTTTTTGGCGAAAATAAGGTAAATTAGGAACTGGCAAAAGAAGACAAGCCATAGTTAAGGACACGTTAAAATAGCCTTTTTCAAAAGCAAAGTACTTGGTCAACCGTTCTCTTTTCGCTTTTCGTTTACAAAGTTAGGCAAACATAAAACCTCTATCATTGCAATTATGAACAAGTTTTTTTCCACCCTTCTCGCTGGGGCTGTAGGCGGGTTGATTACCGTAGGAGCAGGCAAATTGCTCGAGGAACCACGCACAGCCATAGAGGCTGCTCCGATTGTGGCGAAACAGGTTAACTATGGCGGCGGTCCGGCCCCTTTTGACTTCACCAAAGCCGCTGAAAAATCCATGTCAGCGGTGGTTCACATCAAGGTCTCCGAGAGCCGTAAGGCAGCTACCGAACGGCTACGCGACCAGCGGTACAGTGACCCTTTCCAGTTTTTTTTCGGACAGGGCCAATATGAGCAACGGCCACGCGCTGGCACGGGTTCCGGGGTCATTTATTCTGCGGATGGCTACATCATCACCAACAACCATGTGGTGGAGTTTGCCGACGAGTTTCAGGTCACGTTGCACGATAACCGGGAATTTACTGCCCGCCTTGTTGGCCGCGACGCCAGCACCGACATGGCCGTCATAAAAATCGATGCGACCAACCTGCCCATGATCGAAATTGGCAATTCTGACGAGATACGGGTTGGCGAGTGGGTATTGGCTGTCGGTAACCCTTTCGACCTTACCTCCACGGTAACGGCTGGCATTGTCAGTGCCAAAGGTCGGGATATTCATATTATCAAAGGTACACGCCACAATAGTCCCATTGAATCCTTTATTCAGACGGATGCTGCCGTGAATCCAGGCAACTCGGGTGGTGCTTTGGTGGACGTGAATGGCCAACTGATCGGCATTAACTCCGCGATTGCTACGCCGACCGGGGTCTTTGCGGGCTATTCTTTTGCCATTCCGGTTAATCTGGTCACGCGCATCGTGGACGACTTGATCAAGTATGGGGAGTACAAACGGGCTTACCTGGGCGTAGATATTGCCACTATGAATGGCAGCGTGGCAGAGCAGCTCAAAATTCCTTATACGAAAGGCATTGCTATTTCCGGCCTCGATCCGGACGGGTCCGCCGCACAAGCCGGGATTCAGACATTAGACGTCATCACGGCTATAAATGGCAGAACGGTGACAACTTCCGCAGAACTTCTGGAACTGATTGGTCGTTCGACAGTGGATGAAACGATTAATGTCAAGGTAGTGCGCGACAATAAGGACCGGGAATTCCAGGTACGCTTGAAAACCCGCATCAAAGAGTAGATCGTATAGAATAAGAGGGAATGGAATATTTGTCCATTTTTCGGCCACAAATTTTGTCCTTTCCGTTTTGAGGTAACAAAACTGTGTAGCGTAGCTGCTACCCTGGTTAAATAAAAGTTGGTTTTTCGTTTTGTTTTGATGTGTCTGCTCTGCGCAATGCAGGGCAGACTTTTTTTATGGGCAGACAGTTCGCCAAAAAATTCGTTGCTTTGTGTTCCCGTTCATGCCCCAAGGTGGCACATTCTACCTGCCAAGCCATGCGCCCTTCCTGTGTTCTTATCGCGCATTTTTAAACAAAAAAGATTTTACTGATTATGAAACGAACTCTGCTATTGGCAGTGCTCTTCGCTGGGTTGGGCCTGGGGGCGTGGTACGCCTGGCACCAAAAAAGTACCCGTAGTGGTACCATTACTGCTTGGGATGTCGATTTTGCCATCAAAGACCCGACCAAGGTCGGCAAGATATTCATCGCTGATCGCAAGGGCCAAACAGCCACCGTGGAGCGGAAAGACGGCGTTTGGATCTATAATGGTCAATACCCAGCTCGCCCTTCGGCAGTACAATCGCTGATGGAAACCCTCACCAAACTCACGGTGAAGTCACTGCCAACGACCACCGCCGAAGAGCCAATGATCAAGAGCCTGGCCACTCAAGGCATCAAGGTGGAGGTGTATGACGTAGATGGCCGTCGCCTTAAGTGTTATTATGTGGGCGGTGTAACCAACGACGAGCAAGGCACCTATATGATGATGGAAGGTTCGGAGAAGCCCTATGTGACCCATATTCCTTCTTTTGTCGGGCAGCTGCGGGTACGCTACCTGCTTGGCGACGACAACTGGCGCGACCGCACCGTTTTCGCTGAAAAGCCGGAAACCATTCAGTCGGTGGTTGTGGAATACCCCCAGCAAAAGGCCGAATCTTTTCGGCTGGAAAAGGTAAAAGAAGCCGAATACACCGTGACCCCTTATCAAAGTACCACGTCCCGCAGGTCTGGAACGCCACGTAAAGGGGTGCCAGAAGCTTATTTGCTACAGTTCGAGCGGTTAGTGGCCGAAGGCTACGACACCGACAACCCGCAACGTGATTCGATCAGCGCTTTGGTGCCGTTTGCCATTGTGACGGTGAAGAAAACCGATGGTCAAGAGAAAAAGGTGCGTTTCTGGCCCACGGACATCAAGATCAACGGCTTGACCGGAAAGACCTTTGTAGAACACTATCACGCTCAGCGCGACGGTGACTTTCTGGTGGTACAGGACTACGTTTTTGGCCGGGTTTTTCGAGGGTACAGTTTCTTTTATGAGGGAGCACCCGCGCCAATCATTCGGAACTGATTACTCTTCCCGCAAAAAGGCCGGTACTCGTTCGGCACGCAGGGCCGGAGCCAGCGAGGCAAGCAGCCCGATGCCGATCACGATGCCAGTGACTGGCAAGAAATCGCTGGCCCGCATAGAGATGGGGTAGCTCTCCATCAAAAAGCCTTGGGGAATAGTAATGATGCCGTACTGTTTTTGCACTACGTACAGCCCAACGGCCAGCCCAACGCCGAGGACCATGCCAAACAGCGTGAGCAGCAACCCTTCCAACAAGAAGATGCTGCGCACCGTGCGGTCGGTCGCGCCCAGGCTTTTCAGGATGGATATGTCCTTTTGCTTGTCCAGCACGATCATCCACAAGGCACCGATGGTATTGAAGGCCATCAAGATGAGCATCAGGCTGGTGATGGCAAAGCCCATCCACTTTTCGAGCTGCATCACCTTGAAAAACGCCTCATTTTGTTGGTACTGGTCTTTTATCACAAAGGCCGGGCCGAGTATTTGCTGAATATCGGCCTTGACTGCCGGTACGCTGACGCCCGGACGGCATTTGAATTCCAGGGCCGAAACAGTGGTGGGCGGAGCATCCAATAATTCGCGGACGAACTCCAAATTGGTCAGAATGTATTGATTGTCAAAGTCTTGCTGGATCGCGAAGGTACCAGTGGGATACATCAACCGGGTTTTGAACGGTTTGCTCATACCGCCGCCCGTCTGTTCGGTGGGCATATACACTGTCATGGTGCTGATGGGGCTGTTGACGTTCACACTGAGCTTGTTGCGCATCCCCGCGCCCAGCACCGCACAGTTGCGGTCGTCCTTTTGCAGCACATACGCGCCTTCGCGGAGGGTGGAATCAATGCCGTTGACGCGGGCAAAAATGGTGTCCACGCCTTTTAGCGCACCAAAATCCTGGGAACCATCGTATTCAAAAAAAGCGATCTCCTCCAGCGTCTCGCTCACGTACAATACGCCCGGCAAGGCCCGCAACTGAGCAAGCACCAGGCTATCCGCCAAAAAGGTCTTGCCTTTGGCAGGGGTCACTTTCACCTCTGGGTTGAAATGTCCAAACAGGCCGGTCAGCAAGTCCTCGAAGCCATTGAAGACCGACAGCACCAAGATGAGGGCCGCTGTGCCAATGGATATCCCCAGTACGGAGATGCCGGTAATAATATTGATGGCATTGGTGCTGCGCTTGGCGAAGAGGTAGCGCCGGGCGACCAGCAGGGGAAAATTCATGGAATATGTGGATTTTGACCCATCCCGTGATAGAAGGTGGGCATGGCTGGGCAAAAGTAAGCTATCGGGATAATGGCAAAGCAGAACCAACTACGAATCGCCACTACCGTTGGCAAATGGGACGGAAACGGTTGTTTTTGTGGCCAATATACTAACTACAAAGTGTTTATTGGCGTTACAGATGCTGAGCGTCAACTTTATTTGGCGATTACAAAGGCCGTTTTTGATAAGAAGTTCACTATTCCAGGTGTCCAACTGGTGCTACAAGTGGCAGGTATTAGAGTGGTTACCTTTGATGAAGTCACTGAAACAATTACGTCATGGGAAAATTAAAGCAATACCGCGCCGCTATTCTGGCCATTATCGAAGAACGCGCGCTCCTCAAGCCCGCCAATTTGCAGGATGTGGACAACCAAATCCTCGCCGACGAAAAACGTGGCCACTACCAGCTGGTCAGCACTGGCTGGGACGGGCGGGCCTTTAGTTATGCCGTTATCTATCATTTTGATTTGAAGCCAGATGGAAAGGTGTGGATTCAGGCCAACAATACTGACGGGGACGTGGCCGAGGAACTTACCCAGCGTGGCGTAGCGAAGGAGGATATTGTGGTGGGTTTTCAGTATCCGGCTTACCGGGCGTATGGGGGATATGGGGTGGCTTAGGGTTTGAAATATCTAAACGCTGAAAAGGTCTTTGAAAGGCTAAAAGGCAGATGATTCTATAGAACCCGATTAATTAATAATTAATTGCATCCTCAAAAGTGTGAGGGATTTTTAGCAAAGAACTGATTATTTGCCAGCGAATTGATTCCATCTTTCCATCTGACAATCTACTGGTATCCTCAAAATTTTGAGGAATTTTTAATAAAGAACTGATTAATTGCCAGCGAATTGATTCTATCATTTCATTTGGCAACTTAACTGTTTTACGTTCCACATCTCTTATGTGGAATACACCACCTTCACCTATCCATATAATAGAATTACAAAAAGATTGCATTAACCTCTCTTCTACTATCACATCAGCATCAAATATCGACTCTCCATTATTATGATCTGTTGAAAAAGGCGATAGCGAAATCGCCCAAACTGAAAACTCGGCAAATATTCCATCGCCTGACTCAAAACTTTTTTTAATATTTTTAAAAAAAATATTCATATATAGAATATGTGGATTCTACATACTCCATCTGCACTTCCAGCCTTGTCAAAGAACTTACGGTTTTCACCGCGCCGCAAAGGTATAGGCAGAATAACCTGCAACGCAAGACCACACTGCCCTTGCCACTATATAAATTTGAAATTTATATAAAAAATATCCTATCCAAAGCAGACATTGCATACTGCAAAGGCAGTCCTCCTTACTCTTCCCCTTCTTCGCCCTCCCTAACTTTCAAATACCCCCCGCCCAATCCTTAAAACATCCCCCACCAACGCCTCCAAATCTCCCTTCCGGGTGCGGTGGTTGACAATGCAGACCCGGATGGCGTACTGCCCGTGTAGCATCGTGTAAGAGGGAGCCGACACGCCTTCTTCGTGCAAACGCATCAAAATCTGCTTGTTGAGGGCGTTTAAATCCACATTTTCGGCATTGGGCGGCACAAAACGGAAACACACGATGTTCATGGTAACCGGCGCGAGCAGTTCCAGTGCTGGTTCCTGCTCCACCAATTGGCCAAGGTAAAAGCACTGGGCGATGTTCTGGCGAATCAGACGGGCATACTTTTCGAGGCCGTGTTCCTTGAACGACATCCAGGCTTTGAGGGCCTTGAAGCCGCGACTGAGCTCCAATCCGTAGTTCGTGATCGGGTCGGGGCCAGCGGCGAGGCCGCGCTCGTGATTGAGCAAATAGCTTGGTTGCAACCCGAACGCGCCCCGGTGCAGGGCCTTGTCCCGAATGAGTACACAACCGATTTCGTAGGGCATATAGAGCCACTTGTGCAGGTCGAAGGCTAAGCTGTCGGCTTCGGACAGGACCCGCAATTGCGGTTTGTAGTCGTCCACGAGGTAGGCCAGTGCGCCGAAGGCACCGTCAATATGCAGCCACAAGCCATACTCTTTGGCCAATTGCAGGAGTTCCTCCAAAGGATCGATGGCGGCGGTGTTGACCGTCCCGGCATTGGCGACGAGGCAGAAAGGCACGAACCCGGCTGCCTTGTCTTCCTCGATTTTATTTCTAAGTAATGGAATATCAATTCTATATTCTGCATCCACTGGAATGCGCCGAAAATTATCGGCCCCGATGCCACACACTTCCGCGCCTTTCTGTACACAGGAGTGGGTCTCCGTGGAACCGTACATGGTCAGTTGCCCGGCCACCGCCGAAAGTCCTTTTTGCCGAATAGACGCATCAAAAGCATTGCGGGCCACCGTGATGCCAGTGATATTGGCAATGGAACCGCCGCTCACCAGAATGCCGCTGGCCTCCGGCGGGAAGTCGAACATTTCCTTGCACCAGTCAATCACCTGCCGGTCCACGTACATCGCCGCGTGGTCGCCGATGGCCGTATTCGGGTTCATGGTGGAAGCGAGCATATCGGCCAGTGCGCCGAGCGGTGTGCCGGTGCCCTGCACCCAGGCAAAAAACCGGGGATGCACGTTGCCCTTGGTGTAGGGTAGGATGTGCTCCTTGAACTCGGCATAAATATCCCCGATGGGCTGGCCGTCCCTGGGCAGTTTTTGCTGCGTCAGGGCGATGGTGGCGTCGGGCGTTTTTTGCCAGACCGGGCGTTGGGCCACCTGCTCCAGATAGTCCATAGCATCTTCCACCATTTGGTGGGCCAATTGGCGCATGGCGGTCCAGTCTTGCGGGTCGAGGGTCTCTTCGTTTTGTAGGAGTTCGTGGTAGGCGAGCATTTGATATAGATTTACAGAGAGGAACACACTACCATGGCCCATTTGATCTACGGTTCATGCTCTGGTGACCGCCGCCGCAGGCGGCCTGCCCCTCTGAGTGACCCGCAAAAGAGACGGTTTGGCGGCTCAAAGTTGGCCTAAAATATCGGCCAGTTCCTGCGGCTGGCTAAAAAACGGCGAATGACTGGTCGCCATACTATACACTTGTTCACAGGGCATTTCGGTGTACATTTTCCGTTGAATAAATGGGGTTACCGCGCGGTCCTCGGTGCATTCGATATATACCCTTGGCACACTACCAAAATGCTCATCGGTCAACTGCAAAGGCGTGACCCCCGTGGCCATCGGCTCGTAACTCAGGAGTACGTTGGCTAACTGAACGATGTGCTCGTCACAATCGGCATACAGCCCCTCTTTGAAAATGGCTTGGTCGAGGGTTGTGGCGTGCAGGTGCTCATGGAATTTGACGAAGGGTTTGAGTACCCCCTCCGTGTCCTGCATGGAATATTCGCGCTGCGTTTTGCCATTGGGAATGAGGTAAGCCGCGAGATAGACCAGTTTTTCGATTTTGTGCGGGCGATACTCTGCGACCTGCGAGATCATAATGCCGTTTTTGCTATGCCCGACCAGGATTGCTTTTTCTTCCAACCGATCGAGCAACTGGCAAATCGCGTTCACGCTGGTTTGCAGCATCACCTGTTGAATGGGCGTTTTGTCGCGACCCATGCCCGGCAAGTCCAACGCGATAGCCCGGTGTCCCGCTTTTTCCAAAATGGGGATAATGCGGTGCCAGTTCCAGGAGCCGTGCCACGATCCGTGAACGAAAATAAATGTTTTCATGCCTTATTTTTTGGACAAAGGTGGGGCATGAATGGCGGGTAGGCAACCCGGAACTTGCGGAATCACCCACACTCAAATTGAAGGTCCAGGTGCTGGACGGCCTCATCGCACAGGGCAATAAAGCTGCGGACAATGGGTCGGTGATCGTCGGTTCGCCATATCAGATACAGCGTGGTTTGGGTTTGTAGAGGGATAAAACGCACTTTCAGCGAACTGCCCCCTGCCCCGGCGATAACTCAGGGGCAAAATAGAGATGCCTAGGTTTTTTCCACCAAACGCATGATGGTAGCACCGTAATTGGACTCATAGGCGATACGTGGCTCAAAGCCTTCCGGGCTAAAAATGCTGTAAATACGTTGGCGGTACTGCTGCCAATCGGCCATGTACGGCAAAATGAGACCCTCTTCCCGGCATTGCCCAATAGACTGAAAATTCTCTTTGGTGAGGACGTGTTGCTCCGGCACTACCAAGGCCAGCGGCTCGGAAAACAATTTCCGTTGGCAAACATTGGGGTGATCGTAGGTTTCTTCTCTGGGAAAACAAACGTCGGTGTGGCCATTTACCAAGGTGTCCACCACTTTCACTTCCGACATTTCGGACAAAATACCTTCCAGCAAGGGCAATTTTTGCTGGAGTAAACACAGGGCTTCCGGTAAAATAGAATACAGGGCAGATCCGGGATAACCAATTCGAATGGTGCCGATATGACCATTTTGTATCGAAATGGCTTGGTCCAACGTATCCTGGAAGCGCCGGTTTAGTTTGATCATCTCGTCGCGCAAATAAGCCCCCGCCAGGGTGAGCCGCACGTTTCTTTTATCGCGTTCAAACAAAACCACCCCCAGGTCTTCCTCCATTTGTTGGATTTGGCGGCTCAAGGCGGGTTAAACAATATTGAGGTTGATCGCAGCTTTGGAGAAGTTTAGGGTCTCGGCTACCCCAAGAAAGTATTTTATCTGTCGTAGTTCCATTTTTGAATTTGTTCATGCAGAAGGCAATTTCTACTTATGCTTTCTCGATATAAATGTATAAAAAAACAGCATTTCCAAGTCTCCCTTGCTGCCCTGACCTTTGTGGGGTCATCGCGATTGACAGTATCTTCCAACAACTTAAATAAAATAGTGATGAAACACAAATGGACTTTACTCCTTTTCGGCGCATCCTTTTTTGTCCTGCTGACTGGTATGAAAATGCCTTCTTCGCAGCCGGACTCCGCTGATCTTACCGTGGAAATTACGGCCATGGACGACCTCCGGGTGCAGTTAGCGGCTCAAAACGAGACCGGTAAAAAACTGTACCTGACCGTATTAATGCTGGAACCCAATGCTTTTGGCAGCAACACGCAAACCGAGATTTATACCGAAGAAATTTCGGGAGACGTTGCCGAAATCAACCGTACCCTCAACTTGTCCGAACTCGAAATCGGTACCTATCAGATAAAAATCAAAGCCGGAAAAAAACGGTTTACCCATCTGGTGGATATCCGGGCGAAACCTGCTGACGTAGCGGACGATTCCCCCTTAGTGTTGTTCAAGTAAAATAGACGGACATTAAAAGTTTGGTAGTGGTTGATAAGAGTTGAAGAAGGTTTATAGAAAGGTTGATAATCAACTGCCTGTATTTATGAACATCAATCACTTTATACCACTACCTTACTTTTTTCGATTGGCCTTTTTAGACTGCTTGGCCATTTTGTTCTTGGATTTATTTTTGGATTTTTGCTTACGTAACGCATTGATTTTAGATGCTTGCATAAACTTGTTATCGCCCGCACCTAAAATTTTGCCCGTTTTTGGATCGTAGAAAACGCCATCCTTGGGTTGGTGTACCGATTGGAATATGCCTTCGACATCTTGTTGAGATTCGTCCATCACAAAAGTTGGGGGGACTCCATTAATGGTCTCAATAATGTTAACACCACTATAGCCGCTCTCTACTGAAAAAACGCCCCAGTACTGAAAGCGGGAACGGTCAATTTGTGCGCGCATCATATCGTCGTCAATAATAACGGTCGGGCAACTTTGGCAGAATAATCCAGCAGGAGCACCTAGTATTCTGGATTTCTCCTGGGTGGCATACGCGAAGTTGCTGAACATTCGAGTCAATGCAGCCTGACAGCGCGGACAATTATCCTTGTATCTCGTAAAATCCGATTCATACAAATGCTTTATTTGGCTTTTAAAGACAGGAATACCCGCATTTTTACTAACAGCCTCTAAAAATTCAACATTTTCTTCGCTAGTCACTTCTTTATCGTGGCGCAGCGTGATAACGGGCTTCCCATTTATAGTGGTGCCAGTGTCTGTTGCAATAATCGGATTGAATTTCTTTTTAAGAAAATTGAACATAGTCCATCGTTTGTATTTTTATCATGAAGGTGGAACAAAAGTCATTGATTGCTACTTCGGCAAAAAAATAGAAAATATTGCCCCTTGACCCGGCTCCCCCTGCGCGGTCAAGTATCCCTCGTGGTTTTCCACAATTTTTTTGGCAATGGAAAGCCCAATGCCAGTCCCCTCATAATTGCGCCCGCCGAGCCGTTGGAACAGGCCAAAAATTCGCTCGCGATATTGCTCCTCGAAACCGATGCCGTTGTCTTGCACCACAGAATCTTGGGCCGGTATACCTAGTGTTCGGGCTTGCGCGTCGGTAATAGGCTGTATGGAAATAGCAACGCGCGGTTGGGGCTTGTCGCAGAATTTCAGGGCATTGGCGATCAGGTTCTGGAAAAGCTGGCGCATCTGGCCGCTCACCGCCTGCACGGTTGGAAGTTCGCCCACTTCGATGACGGCATTCTTGTCGCGAATGGTAATTTCCTAGATCGTCGGTGATTTGCCGGACGATCTGGCGCAAATCAACCGCCTTGTGGGGCAGTTCGCCATTGGACAGTTTGGAGTAGGTCAGCACATCCTCGATGAGGGTTTGCATCCGTTGGGAGGCGGTGGTCATTTTGGTCAGGTAGAGCAGGTCGTCTGCGGAGATTTGCTCCTTCACGCGCTCGTGGAGCATATTGCCAAAGACTTGGATCTTGCGCAACGGCTCTTTTAGGTCGTGCGAGACGACGGAGGCGAACTGTAGCAGGTCAAGGTTGGAGCGTTCGAGTTGTACGTTGATGGCGGCCAAGTCATCGGAGGTAGACTCGAGGGCAGTATAGTTCTGTGCCAACAGGGTAGCCATCTTTTTGTCCTCCGTGATGTCGGTGAAAGTAGTGACCAACCCGTCCACCATTTTTACGTTGGTCACACTGTACCACCGTTCCCGCTGGATATCAAAAAAATAGAAAGACTGGAATGTGCCAGTCAGTACCACCTGCTTATATAATTCAAAATACTGGGCCTCCATACTTGGAAAAAGTTGGAGCAAACGTTCCCCCAAGAGATCCGACGTAGACAGGCCGAATACTTTTTCCGCCGCCAAATTGACACTAATGATCTCAAAGTCAACGATGTCCCCGTACTCGTCATATACCGTTTTTTTAGCGGTGATTCCGCTGATCGAGCTATTGAGCACGCTTTCGAGGACGCTGGTCAGCCGCCGCGCCTCGGTGATGTCGATGAAATTGACCACGGCACCATCCACGCGTTTGTCGCGCCGCCAATAGGGGCTGATGCGCAACGAGTAGAAACGGCCCTCCCGTAAGGCGATCTCTTTTTCCAACGGTTGGCCGGATTTCAGCACGACTTTGATACTGTTGGCCAAGTCCAACTGCTGAATGTTGGTGGTGATGTCGAGGATGGAGCGACCCACATCGCCCTTGATGAGGTTGACTATACGGGTGGCGGCGGGCGAAAACCGGCGCACGGTCAATTTTCGGTCCACCAGTATCTGGCCGATATCGGAGTTTTTGAAATAATTGTTGAGGTCGTCGTTCTGTTCGATCAGCTCCTTGATCTTCAATTGATGTTCCGCGCTCACCGTGTACAGTTCTTCGTTAAGCGACTGGAGTTCCTCATTGGTACTTTGCAGTTCTTCACTGGTGCTGACCATTTCCTCGCCCTGCGATTGCAGTTCCTCGTTGGTCGATTCCATTTCTTCGATCATTGCCTGCAGGCCCTGGCGTGTTTCGCGCAGTTCAGCCTCCAGTTCTTCGGTCCGCGCTGCACTGCCGACCGATGTGGATACCACTACTTCCGCCGCCGACTCTTTTTTCGTTTTGCCTTCTCCCAACACTACGAACAAGAACGGCTGCTCATACTCCTTGGGCTGTAGCCAGGGTTTCACGGTGATGTTCACATAGTGCTCCGCATCTCCCTCCTGTAGCTTTACGTGCGGCATAATCACTTTTTCATTATTGGCCAGGGCTTTGCGCAGGCAGATGCCCAATGGGAGGGCCAGTTCGGGCGACACGAGCTTCAGGATATGGAGGTTGAAATTGCTGTCTGGGAAGTGGAGGTAGCGTTTGAACTCGCCAATGGCGTGCTTTACGTTCAAATCCTTGTCCAAGAAGATGCCCGCAGAAAGCTGCATTTCGAGCGTCGTTTCTTTGAATATTTTCCCGATGTTGTTCAGCGCATTTTTGGCACCAGACGATGCACTGGGTGGTGAGTACATCCGGGCCAGGGATTTGGCCTCAAACGGCGCGAAAAACGTGTCCCGTTCATAGTCACGTGCCTTGGAGATGCACTGGTAGAGCTTCCACTTGCGCTCTACTTCCTGCATATGTTCTTTGAGGATGCCAATGTTTTCGCTGGGGCCGAGCAGCAGGTAGCCGTGCGGGTTGAGCGCGAAATGGAATTTTTTCAACACATTTTTTTGGCGGGTAGGCTCCACGTAGATCAACATATTGCGACAACTGACCAGGTCTACTTGGCTGAAGGGCGGGTCTTTCACTACATCATACTGGGCAAAGATCACCATTTTGCGGAGCGTCGGCGACATTTGGTAGTGCTGCCCCTCCCGGCGATCCTTTATCTTGTCGTCCAGCCGCAACCGGCCGCGCTGGACGGTCATGATTTTCTTGCTGGGCAAAACATATACGCAATCGGGTTGGGCCAGCATATCATCCTCGGCCTCAAACACTTGCATCAAAGTATATCTGGACAACAGGTCGGCCATTAAGCTTTTATGGTCGGGCGACAGGTGTTGCACAACCACAAAAGAAAAGCCGGTGGTAGTCGGCATATTTTCAAACAAATCGTGGATGGCTGCCATTCCGCCCGCCGAAGCCCCGATGCCGATGATATATGGACCGAGCGTAGTAGATTCCAATGGCGTGGTAGATAGTTCCGACATTTTTTTGAGCAGAAAGCTGTTCTGGTGAAAAATTGGCCTCAAGCGACCGCAACAGCCACAAAGATTAGACTTTAAAAACTTTCCGTTTTCTATTATGTTTGTACCATTCTTAAAAAATTGCTTGCCAGGGCTGTAGATGCGCACGCTCCACATTCTTTTGGTCGAGGACGACCCTGACGACGTTGACCTGTTGGAAGCGGCCTTTATAGGCGACCGAATTTCGGTCCGCATGGATACAGTGATACAGGGGGATGCCGTGCTGCCACACTTGACGGCACTCCAGCATCTGCCCGACGTTATTGTGCTGGATGTAAATTTGCCCCGGATGCACGGCCGGGAGGTGTTGCAATTGCTTAAGGTATCGGCTCCTTTTCAGGGTATTCCGGTGGCCATCTTAACTACTTCCTCTTCCACCGCAGACCGCGAATTTTGTGAGCAGGCGGGGGCCGAGGTTTTTTTGACCAAACCTTCTACGGTGGAGGGATTCAAGGCGGTGACGCGGGCTATTTTGGGAGCGGCTGGGGAGGGTAGAGTAGATTTTCAAAGCATTCTGGGGCTATTTTTTGGTAAGATAGGCGTACTAGTGGAGTCGGGCATTGACCCACTTGTCTATGCGCCCACTAGTCTGAAGGCTTATTGGGCTGATGCGGACTTGGTGAAGTCCTGCACCAAAACTGGTTCTTTGCCTTCCATCAGCAGGTAGACAGCAAAATCTATATCGTCGGGGGCAGCCCCCAAACCCAATTTTTGCACATCAAAGTCGAAAACGTTATTGCTGGGTAGCAAATAGACCAAGTCGCTCCGGCGCAGGTTTTGCCAGTAGCCCAGTCCTTTTTCCCTAAACCGAAACAGTATCTGTAAGGATGCAGGGGCGGCATGGCTGTACCCGTAGGTGAAACGCAGACCCGTTGCGCTTTGGTCTAGTATAGTCAGTCCATTAGCCACTATTCCATGTTGTTGCTTGGGGCGAGGGGCAGACGGCGTGGTGGATGGGGAAATGGGCTTTAGTAGGTTTTTTACTTCTTTGTTAAACTCTTCCAAGCCTTTGGGGGGCCAGTGTTGCCGACATAAGGATATCCACATCCAGCATAGGTAGTTGCTCTGTGCCACACTGAGCTCCAAGGCAGTATTTGGGACTAAGTT
This sequence comes from Saprospirales bacterium, assembly GCA_043753125.1. Taxonomy (GTDB): domain Bacteria; phylum Bacteroidota; class Bacteroidia; order Chitinophagales; family Saprospiraceae; genus M3007. The sequence goes on from JAYUXG010000513.1 coordinate 16,451, forward strand.
CCCACTACCCCGAGCGGATTTCTCCTTGGTGAACTTGGCCGAACCCGCCTGAACCTCGCCACTAATGGGATTTTTTGGGTCCATTTTCACCTCGGCTTTTATCTTGGGGAGGGTGACCTCTGCTTGCCCCGAATCACTGTGTGCATAGGCAGTGGCATGGTATTGATACAGTTGTGGACAAGTACAGGTATCCACTGGGGGCATTGATGATTGCAAAGTGGATATCTTGGACTGACTATCCTGACATTGCCAGAAAACGCCTAGGAAAATGGCTAACGGTACTATAGTTTTCATGGCTTAGCAAAAGGGGAGTAGTGAGCGGCTGCTTTTTCGTCCATTTTTTTGTTGATCACATCGCGGTTTATGTACAAAAGGATCAGGCAGTTGCGGTCCATCCTGGTTCCTCCCTTTTTTTCTGTACCCTTTACGATGCGGAACCGATCCTTAAAATCCTGGAAAGCAGGTTCGGCCAACAATGCCTCTCGTATGTAGGCCGCCCGCAACTGGGGCAGTTCTTTGTTGCCGTATGACGTCCCAATATGCAGGGTGTCAGGGAAATACTCATAGCCGCCTCCAGGCTTATCCCTAAAGTCGGTAAAACGTATGTGCTTGAAAGCAGCGGCATTGTAGCCTTTTTGGAGCTCTGCTGTCCAGGGGTCTGGGTCAAGATCAGCGGAGCCGATCAGGATGAATTCAAAGACCTCTGGCCCGAAGTCGCTCATTGGGTCAATCAGGAGCTTAATGAACTCCTCAATAGCCTGAGAGTAATCGCCCCATAGATGCGCGTTCCGGGTACCCGGTTTGGGTTCGATGGTGTATTTGCCTGTACCGAACAACAGCGTGTCCGATACATGGCTGCCTCGCAGCAGCACTTGGTAAAAATTGCCATGCGCGTCCTCCTTTGGTATCACCCCATCCTCTACCATGCCAAATTTAAAGGGGGTTATGGCCAAATACTTGGTGACAAAGCGATGGCTATTGATGGTTTTCAGCACCGCTTCGGCCAGTTGCTTGCCGCCAGCATACACCTTCCCGTTCTTGTCCACCACCTGTGCGCTATCCCGGTCGTTAAACTTTATGTACAGCATATCCCCCGTTTTGCTGCGGACGGTGTCTGGTGCAGGCGGGGGTAAAACAACGTCTTTGGGAGGCTCCCTATTAGCAGTATCCAGCTTTGAAGGCTGCCCTGTTGTGCAGCTTTGCCCTCGGATGATATGGTACTCCTTGGCAAAACAGGTATCATACATTTTGATAATGTCCGCTGGGATGTTCAGCCCAAAATCAGCCTTATAGTCTTCAATAGTCGAATTTTTAGTGACAGACGACAGCTGTGTAGGGTCGTTTAAGCGCTTCCATTCTTCCTCGGCCTTAGCCAACTCTTCACACGCCTTTACGGGTTCCAGTTTTTTGCCGGAAGCAATCAGCATATAGTTGAACAAATGCTTGACAATAGGGTATTTGGCAGTTGGATTTTTAAAATTGCTCGTGCTAACAAAATTGTTCACTTTCAATACTAATTCATCCCTTTTTCTTTGGGTCATCACTTCAATTGCAGTGTCTTTGCCAACAATCTTTTGCTCCTGCCCAAAATAAGCCCAGTACAATTTGTCATAGTGCTGCTTGATCAAAGGATAGGTTGGCTCTTTGCCAGCCACTTTTTCTTTCTTGTTGCCCTTTTGGGCTTGCAGTTGGGAAAGTGGCAAAGCAGCCACAAAGAGCAGCAGAAACAAGAAGGCTGGCTTTTTTGAGTACAGCGCGGGCGGGAAAAATGGTGAAGAATAGTGCATGGCCGAAAGTCGTCTTTATTTGAATTTACCAGAAGTAAAACAAGAATGTCTAGCTGTAAGGCCCAAACAATGTGTTTTCAATAAAAGCAACGGCCCACCAGCCCGAAAAGTTTCGCAATGCACAGGCTATATTTAAGGCAGTCTTAATGTGACCGAGGTGCCACCTATTTCCAACAAATTGTCGCCGCGCTCACCACCTACGCCGAAAAAGCCGCACTTCTTCCTCCCCCGTTCCATAAACCCGTTCATAATCCCGGTCGATGGCCCTTTGTAGCAACACCTGACAGCTGTCCGCTTCGGTCATTTTACCCAGCACAAAGACATAGTCGATGGGCACA
>JAYUXG010000514.1:0-8032 GCA_043753125.1 Saprospirales bacterium
CTCAGCCAATTCCTCCGTGATAGAAACTACCAACCCAACCAAAGCAGCACCCACGGCATCCTTCCTACCCAATGGCTGCCCACAGGCCACGACCTCCAAGTAAACATCTGGGATTTCGGCGGCCAGGAATACTACCACGCCACCCACCGGCTGTTTTTGAGCCGCAACGCCGTATATGTATTAGTCTGGGATGCGCAAACGGACAAGGGTGGTTATTCTGAAACCAATGTCTATTTTGACGATGACCCAGAGCCAAGTACCCTACAATTGGAGCATTTCCCGCAAAAGTGGTGGCTAAAAAATATCCGGCACTACACCCGCGAAAGCAATCCGCCGGTGCCAATCTTATTGGTACAAAACAAATGCGCGCGGGATGGGGTGCAAAGGGTTTCCAGCGAATTTGAAAAACCACCTTTTGCGCTAAAAGCGGAGTGGCTGGATCATCATATTGACCTTGAATCAACGGCCGCTCACCTCGCCGACCCGAAACCCGAAACCCGGCGGTGGGCGCGTAGTTTTGAAGATTTCGAAGAACGTTTGCTGCACCGACTCGAGCATCAATTGGCAAAATTTGAGTTTGCCATCTATCACCGCGAGATTCGAGACAGAGTGCGACAACTGGCTGCGGAAGGTAAAAACGCTATGCTGTACTCGGATTTTGAAGAACTATGTCGGGGCATCGAGGCAGATGCGAAGATGGATTTGGTGCAGATTTACCTCCGCGACGTTACCGGAGACATTTTATATTATCCCAAAAATCAGCGGCTGCAAAAACGGGTCTTTCTACGTCCAGTTTGGGTCTGCGATTGTATTTATCAGGTATTAAGTCGGCAAGTGCAAACGCAAGATGGTTTATTTGGAATAAATTGGGTGCAAAATGCCCTACAATGCAATGAGAACGAAGCCCTTGACTTTGTGGAACTTATGCGCGAATTTGAGTTGGTGTTTGCGGAATTTAATGAAAACGGACAGTCGACCGGTCAATTGGTCGCGCCCCAATACCTGCCCGCTACCTGTACTAAACCGGACAAACTGGAAGGGGCCAAGGAATTTGCCAATTTGAGCCACGCCTTCACCCTTTGGTTCCCGGATTTTTTGCCGAAAAGCCATGTGGCCCGGTTTGTGGCGCGGTGGGGCAGCCAGGCGGAACAACGGCTTTTCTGGAAAAACGGATTGCTGTTTAAAACGCAGGGTTGCACGGCGTTGGTCGAACGCACGGAAGAAGGCAAGATTCGCGTGGACATCCAGGCCAACCAACCAAAACGAGTAGAGGCTGTGCGCCATGTTTTTCAGTCTTTTATGCAGTTGGAAGATGGGCAGCCGAGTTTTGCAGTGTCGTTGGATGCAAGCAACTTTGTTTGGTGGCGCGATGCACAGGAAGCCATGTACAGTCAGGCCAAACAGGTGAAAACACTGGCCCATACGGAAACATCCAAATATGTTGAACTTTCCCCATTTTTCATTTTTCAACCACCCATAATGGCCCAACCAAAGAAAGTCTTCATCTCCTACTCTCACCGGGACGAAGACGCAATGAAGGAACTCAACAAATTTCTCGGCCCGCTCGAACGCAAAGGGGACATTACCATATGGACGGATCGAAAAATTCTGCCCGGCCAAAATTGAAAAGAGGCCATTCTGCATGAGCTGGAAACGGCCGACTTGACGCTATTATTAGTCAGTGCCAATTTCCTGGATTCCGATTTTATCCACAAAGAGGAAATTCCCCGCGCCTTTCAGCGCATGAATGACCACGGCAAACCTGTTATTCCGATTATCCTGAACTACTGTATGTGGGATATAACGCCGTTAAAAGATTTGCAGGCTACGCCTAAAGACGGTCGGCCCATTGCTGATTTTCCCAATCCGGCCCAAGCGTGGCATGAAGTGGCCAAGGGCATTTTGTCACTACTAAATGTCTAAATCCCCCTCACCACACCCCCCGCAAAAACCCAACCCAATTCCCACCCATAATCCCCACCACTTCTGCCTCAGAATAGCCCCGCCTCTGCAAAATCCTTGGCAGTTTTTGCAGATCAGCAATAGTATCCAAGTCCACCGGGCATTGTTCCGTCCCAAAGGCACCGAACAAATCCGAGCCGATGGTGGCGTGCCGGGCGTTGTCGGCGATCTGGCAAATGTGGTCGACGTGATCCGCCAAGGCCTTCAGGCGCAAACCAGCCGATTCGGGAGTGGTGTCGCCCGAACGTTACGCGGCGACAGAACAAACAGCGGTCAATCAAGCCGATGTGGTCGGCAATTGGGAACGCATCCAACTTGGCTACCGCGTGGTGCCAGGCTATGCCAATGAGCAACTGTCGCCCGACCTGCAAGTGTCCGCTCCGCTGCAACTGGCTGCTGATGGCACGTTCAATGGGGACCCGAATAACCAATGGACCTACGCCGCACCGTTACTGGAATTGCAATGGGCCGATGGTTCGATTGATAAGATGCTGGTGGAGCGGGGGCGGGATTGGGAGAACAAAAGACCTTGCCTTATTTTCACGGGATTGAATAATATTGGGACGGCTATTTGGGGAAAGAAGTGACTGTACCGGCGGGTTCAACCGCCGTTTTTAACTCTCTGTTTATCCTCCTATTCTAAAAACCGCGTAGCGGTGACATTATGGTAAAAAAAATACTCGTGGTCTGTCTATGCCTCGCTGCCCTAACCGGCCAAGCCCAAACCCCCGCCATCTTTACCGTCGCTGCCGACAAACCGGCTGCCGACGTACAACCCACCATGTGGGGCATTTTCTTCGAAGACATCAACCTCGGTGCCGACGGTGGCCTGTACGCTGAATTGGTCAAGAACCGCTCGTTCGAGTTCGCTGCGCCGCTCATGGGTTGGAAAGAACAAAAAATCGAAGGGGCAGCGGGCAGCCTGCTTGTCCAAAACCGGGGCGAGCAAAGCAAAGCCAACCCACGCTATCTCCGTGCTATGAACAAAGGCACGGGCGGTAAATATGGCTTCTCCAACGAAGGTTTTCGGGGCATGGGCATCCGCCAAGGGGAAGTGTACGATTTTTCGGTGTGGGCGCGACAGGCAAGCGGCCAATCCGTGCAATTGAACATCGAACTGCAAAACGCAGCGGGCAACGTCATTGGTAAAGCCACGCTGACCCCCAGCGGCAAGAATTGGCAAAAGCAAAAAGTCAGCCTCACCGCCACGGCTACCGAGCCGAAAGCCAAATTGTACATTTGGCTCGAAGGCAAAGGCGCGGTGGACCTGGATATGATTTCCCTGTTTCCTCAAAAAACCTGGAAAGGCCGTCCAGGTGGGTTACGCCCCGATTTGGTACAATTGCTGGCCGATATGAAGCCTGGTTTCCTACGTTTTCCCGGCGGCTGCATCGTTGAGGGTCGCGAATTGGCCACCCGGTATCAGTGGAAAAAGACCATGGGCAACATCGAGGATCGCGAACTGATCGTCAATCGCTGGAACACCGAATTTGCCCACCGTCCCACACCCGATTACTTCCAAACTTTTGGCCTCGGCTTTTTTGAGTACTTTCAACTGTCGGAAGACATCGGTGCCGAGCCACTGCCCATCCTGAACTGTGGCATGGCTTGCCAGTTCAATTCCTCCGAGGTGGTGCCGACCGATCAACTTGATCCCTACATTCAGGATGCGTTGGATTTAATCGAATTTGCCAACGGCTCGGCGACCTCGACGAAATGGGGAAAACTCCGCGCCGACCTCGGCCATCCTGCCCCGTTTAATTTGAAACTGCTGGGCATCGGCAACGAGCAGTGGGGAGAGCAATACGTAGAACGACACCAGATTTTTTCTAAAGCGATTAAAGCAAAATATCCCGACATCCGGCTGATCTCCAGCGTCGGCCCCTCCCCGGATGGCGAGATGTTCGACTATTTGACCAAAGAGATGACCATCTTGAAAGCCGACATCATAGACGAACACTACTACCGCAACCCCGAATGGTTCTTACAAAATGCCACGCGCTATGACCAATATGCGCGAACCGGGCCGCGCATTTTTGCGGGCGAATACGCTGCCCAAAGCGTGGCCGTGGTTAGCCCCGACAATAAAAACAACTGGCGTTGCGCCATCGCGGAAGCCGCATTTATGACCGGTCTGGAGCGCAACGCCGACCTAATCCACATGGCTTCCTATGCGCCGCTTTTTGCCCATACCGAGGGCTGGCAATGGACGCCAAACCTGACCTGGTTCGACAATTTGCGCTCTTACGGTACGCCGAATTACTATGTGCAGCAACTGTATGCCGCCAACAAAGGCTCGAAAGTGCTGCCTATTACCTATCAAAATGCAGCAGCAGCGGGACAGGACGGGTTGTACGCGTCCTCGACGTTCGACCAAGCGACGGGGGAGATCATCGTGAAAATAGTGAACACTACTGCTGCCGCAAAATCTGCTGAAATTCGCTTCGACGGACTAAAAAAAGCGATCGGCACGGGCAAGGTTATCGTCCTGAAAAGCGACAATCCGGAATCCGTCAACTCGCTCGACCAGCCGATGCAGGTCAGCCCAACGGAGACGGCGATACAAGTAAAAGATAAGAAAGTAGTAGTCTCGCTGGTGGCCAATTCCTTTTCGGTAGTTCGGGTGAAAACATAAATTCCTTATATCAAAGCAATTGAGCAAAATGTACTGATTATTATCTCTCCAGAGGTTGTCATTCCGAACGCAGTGATCCCGAAAAAATCGGGATGCCCAGGAACGAAGGTGAATGCCCAATTTTTTCGTGGTCAGATTCCTCCTATCGTCGGAATGACAGACACTTAGGTAAATGTTAGTCAGTACATTTTTAACAAACCTCAACAAGTCTGTGCATTCAGAAAAGAAGAAATGTAAATCAATGATCGATCTAAAAAAGCTAGAAGTCTGGTTTGTCACCGGCAGCCAGCATTTGTACGGGGAGGAAACTCTGCGCCAGGTAGCCGAACATTCGCAGACCATCGCCCGCGCGTTGGACCAGTCGGCGAGCATTCCAGTACAAATAATTTTCAAGCCCGTCGTCAAAACGCCCGACGAGATTTATCACCTCTGCCAATCCGCCAATACCGCTGCCAACTGCATCGGCATTGTGGCCTGGATGCATACTTTTTCACCCGCCAAAATGTGGATTCGTGGCCTGCAAAGCCTACAGAAACCGATGTGCCACCTGCACACGCAGTTCAACCGCGACATCCCATGGGGCCAGATCGACATGGATTTTATGAACCTTAACCAGTCGGCCCACGGCGACCGCGAGTTTGGCTTCATGGTCTCCCGGCTGCGCATGAACCGTAAAGTGGTGGTCGGCCACTGGCAAGACCCACAGGTACATCAGCAGCTAAACGTATGGATGCGGGCGGCGGCGGCGCGTTTCGATTGGCAGGGTGCCAGGTTTGCCCGCTTCGGCGACAATATGCGCCAGGTAGCGGTCACCGAAGGTGATAAGGTAGAGGCGGAAATGGCTTTTGGCTACTCGGTTAATGGCTATGGCATCGGCGATCTGGCAAAAAACATTGACGAGGTGTCAGATGCTTCGCTGGATAGGCTCGTGGCTGAGTACGACGACAGCTATCAACTCGCTACCTCGCTGCGCAAAGGCGGCGATGGACACGGTTCGTTGCGGGAGGCCGCGCGCATTGAAGTCGGTATGCGGCACTTCTTGGAAGATGGTGGTTTTAAAGGCTTTACCGACACTTTTGAAGACTTACACGGGCTGGTGCAATTGCCCGGCATCGCTTCGCAACGACTCATGGCCGAAGGCTACGGTTTCGGCGGCGAAGGCGACTGGAAAACCGCCGCGCTCGTGCGGGCCGCCAAAGTCATGGCGGCGGGTTTGCCGGGTGGCAACTCCTTCATGGAGGATTACACCTACCATTTCGATCCTGACAACCGCCTCGTGCTGGGGGCGCATATGCTGGAAATCTGTCCTTCCATTGCCTCCGGCCGACCCACTGTAGAGGTTCACCCGCTCGGTATTGGTGGCAAGGCCGACCCCGTGCGGCTCGTCTTCGACGTGGCCGGTGGACCGGCACTGAATGCTTCGCTGATCGATATGGGCAATCGTTTCCGCTTGTTGGTCAACGAGGTAGAAGCGGTGGCACCTACCGAAAAACTGCCCAACCTGCCCGTAGCCCGTGTATTGTGGAAGCCTCTGCCCGACCTGAATACCGCTTGTGCGGCGTGGATTTACGCCGGAGGCGCGCACCACACGGTATTCAGTCAAAACCTGACCACCGAATACTTTGAGGATTTTGCCGGGATGTTTAACCTCGAATTGACCGTAATTGATGCAAAAACCGAATTGCGGCAGTTCAAAAATGAATTGCGGTGGAGCGAGGTATTTTTTAAATGATGAATGATGAATTATGAATGGAGCCACACTCTATCTGTAATTCAGCATTCATATTCATCATTAGCCATGAGTTATGTCATTGGATTGGATTACGGCACCGACTCCGTTCGCGCCTTGATAGCAGATACTGCCGATGGGCGCGAAGTAGCCTCCGCCGTGTTTTATTACCCGCGCTGGAAGGCCGGGAAATATTGCAACCCAGCCGCTTCCCAGTTCCGGCAGCACCCGCTGGATTACCTGGAAGGGCTGGAACACGCCATCAAAGGCGCCCTCTTACAGGCTCCGAAAGAGGTGGCTGAAAATGTGGTTGGTATTTCGGTGGACACCACCGGGTCTACGCCCGTAGCGGTGGACAAAAACGGTACGCCGCTCGCCCTGCTGCCCGAATTTGCGGAAAATCCGCATGGCATGTTCATTCTCTGGAAAGACCATACCGCCAACGCCGAGGCCGAAGAAATCAATATGCTGGCGCACCGCTGGGACACGGATTTCACCAAATACGTCGGCGGCATTTACTCGTCCGAGTGGTTTTGGGCAAAAATACTGCGTACCCTCCGGGTGGACGCCGCCGTGCGCGACGCCGCTTTTTCATGGGTCGAACACTGCGATTGGGTGTCCGCCATGTTGACTGGCGACATTAACCCGTTGACTATCAAGCGTTCCCGCTGTGCTGCCGGACATAAGGCGATGTGGCACGAAGAGTTCGACGGACTACCGAGCGAAGCATTTCTGACCCACCTCGATCCGCTGCTGGCTGGCCTCCGTGGACGGCTGTACCGCCACACCTACACGGCGGATGAGCCGATGGGCACACTCTCCAAAGACTGGTCACAGCGTTTGGGCTTGCCCGAAAACATAGTCGTCGGCGTGGGGGCTTTTGATGCCCACATGGGCGCAGTCGGGGCGGGCATCGAGCCATATTCGTTGGTGCGGGTGATGGGGACTTCAACCTGCGATATGCTTGTCGCGCCCAATGAAGAGGTTGGGTACCTGTTGATCCGCGGCATTTGCGGCCAGGTGGACGGCTCCATTTTGCCCGGCATGCTGGGTATGGAAGCCGGCCAGTCGGCTTTCGGCGACGTATATGCCTGGTTTCAAAACCTGCTGGCATTTCCGCTCCGTGCGTTTTTGCCCGCTGACGAGGCCGAAAACTTAGTGCAAAAAATCATCCCTGTCCTCTCGGAAAAAGCCGCCGCGCTGCCCGTCTCCGAACACGATGCCGTGGCTCTCGACTGGTTCAACGGTCGCCGTACGCCCGATGCGAATCATACGCTTAAAGGTGCGATTTCGGGCCTGAACCTCGGGACCGATGCCCCCAAAATATTCAAGGCATTGGTGGAAGCGACCGCTTTCGGTGCCAAGCGTATCGTGGAGCGCTTCCAATCGGAGGGTGTGCCGATCCGGCAAGTCATCGGCATCGGAGGAGTCTCGAAAAAGTCGCCGTTTGTGATGCAAACCTTGGCCAATGTGCTGAATATGCCCATTAAGATTGTCCAGTCGGAGCAAGCCTGTGCCCTCGGCGCAGCCATTTGTGCGGCAACAGTGGCGGGGGTTTATCCCGATATTTTGACCGCTAAAACAGCGATGGCCTCGGGATATGATGCCGAGTTTTGGCCGCAGGCGGATAGGGTAGGGGTGTATGAAAAGTTGTATCGGAAATACGTGCAGTTAGGGGAATTTGTAGAAGGCAAACGATTGGTTTT
>JAYUXG010000515.1:0-8019 GCA_043753125.1 Saprospirales bacterium
TCCGGCACCTCCGATTCATCGAAGCGCAAAAACGCCAACCGCTGCCCATCGAGGCTCCACTCGAAAGCGCGAATCAGCGCGAACTCTTCTTCGTACACCCAGTCCGAAGCACCATTGATGATCGCGTTTTGCTGCCCATCGCTAGTCACGCGGGTAGTTTTGTCAGCGGCCAAATCGCGGTAATAGAGATCGTTTTCCACCACAAAAGCCACCTTCGACCCATCGGGCGAAAAAGTGGCGTAGCGTTGTTTCGGCCCATTGTGCAGTCGCGTGACGACGTTGGCCTTTTTGTCAAAAACGAAATAATTGGACTTTGAACTCCACCGATAAATCTGCTCGGTGCTGTCGGTCAGCAGCAGCCTGGACTCGTCCGCACTAAACGTGTAGCCATCGAAGCTACCTTTCCAGGTCGCATCGGCCTTGGCCAACGGCGTAGCGACATCAAACAGCGAACCACTCAGGACACCACTGCGCAGGTCATATTGCTCGACGACTTTGCCGTTCAACCGGGTGAAATGTGCCCCGTCGCGCTGAAAATTGAAGCCCGGTACGCCTTTGGCCGAAAACGTCCCTTTTTGCCAAATATCTTCGAGGGTGATCGGTTTTTGAGCCAGCAAAGCACCGCTGAGTAGGAAGAAACAGGCGTAGCAGCAGGAGCGTAGGATAGAGAGGCGCATATTCGGCGATGATGTTTTAAAGAAAGGGTAAAAATACGATGCAGGGTGGGGCAGCGTATCAAGCATGGTTTTTTTTACGACAAAAGGAGGCTGGGCGGGGTTGGCTGACGCGAGAAGAGGCATGATTGACTGCCGCGCAATAAATGTGCTGTGTTTTTCTCCGGAACCGGCAACCGCAGCACGACCTTTGCCGACAAACGACCCGTTCGATCTATGCATACTTTATTTTCCCTCCTTATTTTTTGGAAGCCCCGCTTTTTGTCCGTCCCTGTGCTGGCCCTATTGATCGCTTCTGTTGGCCCTGCCTGCCAGCCATCGCGTACGGCCACGGCCACCGAGGGCTGGCTGTTACTGACCAATGGCCGTTTCTTTACCGCCGATTCGCAGCACCCGGAAGCCAGTGCGGTGCTGGTCCATCAGGGCAAGATTATGGGCGTGGATGGTAGCTGTACTTCGCCGGAATGTTTGGCTGCCAAGCCACAAGTGGTGGATTTACAGGGGGCTTTTGTAATGCCTGGCTTTATTGAAGGCCACGGGCATTTCTCGTCTTTGGGGCGGAGTCTGCAAAACCTGAACCTGATTACCACCAAGAGTTGGGGAGAGATCTTGCGTCAGGTCGGCGAAAAAACCAGGACGGCCACGCCCGGTGCCTGGATCGAGGGGCGGGGCTGGCACCAGGAAAAATGGAACATCTCGCCGGGCCGCACCGTGAACGGTTATCCTTACCACGACTCGCTGTCGTTGGTGTCGCCTTCTAATCCCGTGGTGCTGTACCATGCCAGCGGCCACGGCCTGATTGCCAACGCCAAAGCTATGGAATTGGCGGGGATCAACCGCGAGACCCCCGACCCGGTGGGTGGACGCATCGTGCGCGACGTAAAGGGCAACTTTACCGGCGTATTCGAGGAAAATGCGATGGCCCTGATCGAAACACCTTTTGACGTTTGGAAAAACCAGCGGCCCGAAGCCGAGCGCGTAGCGGCTTTCGAGCGCACCATCGCCCTGGCTACCCAGGAGTGCTTGGCCAAGGGCATTACTTCTTTTCAAGATGCGGGCAGCGACTTTTGGGAACTTGCCCAATATCGCCGCCTCGCCGAGTCGGGCCAACTGGGTCTGCGGCTGTGGGCTATGATTGCCCAGCCCCAGGCTGCCGACTACCCAAAACTGGCCCAGTTTCCGCAGATCGGGTTGGGCGACGGCTTCTTCACCTGCCGGGCGGTGAAGGCTTATCTGGATGGGGCATTGGGGTCCTATGGGGCCTGGCTGCTGGCCCCCTATACCGATAAACCCGACTCGTATGGTCAGAATACTACACCGATCAATTCCATCGCTGCCTTGGCTGCCGAATGCCGCCGGACACATCTGCAATACTGTGTCCACGCCATCGGCGACCGGGCCAACCGGGAGGTACTGAATATTTTTGAACAGACTTTTCAACAGTACCCGGTCACTGCGGAAGAGACGCAAAAATTTGGTTTCCAATTAAATAATGGCCATCCGGGTTTTCGGTGGCGCATCGAACATGCCCAACATACCGACCCGGCCGACCAGCCACGCTTTGCCCAACTGGGGGTTATCGCCTCCATGCAGGCTATCCATTGCACCAGCGATGCGCCATTTGTTGTGAAGCGGCTGGGCTTTGCGCGGGCGCAAACCGGTGCCTACGCCTGGCGGCGGCTGTTGGATCAAGGTGCGCGCCTGACCAACGGCACCGATGCGCCCGTGGAAGATGTCGATCCCCTGGCTTGCCTGTACGCCGCCGCCACCCGCCGCCGGGCCGATGGAGGTGATGCTTTTTTCCCGGAAAATTGTCTCACCCGCGAGGAAACGCTGCTCTCGTACACCCGATGGAACGCATACGGTGCCTTTGAAGAGGCCACTAAAGGATCTATCGAGGTGGGTAAGTATGCTGATTTTGTGGTGCTGTCCACCGACTTGTTGCGCTGTGTACCGGAGGACATATTGCAGGCCAAGGTCTTGCAAACCTACGTGCATGGGCAGTTGAAATACGACTTGGATAAGACAAAAAAGTGATTAACGCCCCAGTATACGCTACGTTTTTGTCACCCTGGCGGGAACCGTCCACCCTACGGTGTGTATTCAGCGAGGCAAACATACGAGTGGACAGTTCCCGTCAGGATGACAAACGCAGCGTGCTCCTTTTGGGAATAGGAAGTATGCCAGCCAGCAGCATTTCCCAACAATTTGTTATCCTACCAGCCGAAAAATACTTAGAAACGACATTTCGCTAAAATTCCATTACCTTTGTCCAAAATTCACCAACATCCGGCCCTTGCTCGCTTGGACACGAAGTCTTTCCCATAAAGCCTTCCCATCCCGAAGAGGCAGTTCCAACCGGCAAGATGCAGTAGACATTCAGCAATTAATACATTATTACTGACTGCTTTTTGCTGATTACTTTTTGGACATTCCCTCGCTGCGGACGACTATGGTACTACTCAAACAATGCTATTTAAAGAATTGCCGATCATCGAGCCGATCCTAAAGGCGCTCGAAACAGAGGGGTACGCACATCCGACCCCCATTCAGGAACAATCCATTCCTATCATTCTGAAAAGCCGCGATTTGCTCGGCTGTGCCCAGACGGGTACCGGAAAAACGGCGGCTTTCGCCATTCCCATTTTACAACTGCTGCACCAAAACCGGCCCTCCGGCCAGCAAAAGCGGCCTATTCGCTGCCTTATCCTGACGCCGACCCGCGAACTGGCCATCCAGATCGCCGAAAGCTTTGATGCTTACGGCCGTCACACGGTGGTGCGCAATTTGGTCGTCTTTGGCGGCGTATCGCAGAAAAACCAGACCGATGCCCTGCGCCAGGGTACCGACGTGCTGGTGGCCACACCCGGTCGCCTGCTCGATCTGATGAATCAGGGCCACATCTCTTTGAACCACATCGAGATATTCGTGCTGGACGAAGCGGACCGGATGCTCGACATGGGCTTTATCCACGATGTGAAGCGTGTGATCGCCAAGTTGCCGACGAAGCGGCAGACGCTGTTTTTCTCGGCCACTATGCCGATGGAAATTTCCTCGCTGGCTTCCTCCATCCTGACCGACCCAATACGGGTGGAAGTAACCCCGGCGGCTACTACTGCCGAAAAAGTGGAGCAATCCATGTATTTTGTCAATAAAGTGGATAAAAAATCGCTATTGATCCACCTGTTGCAGGACAAAAATATTATTTCGGCCTTGGTGTTCACCCGCACCAAGCACTTGGCCAACCGCGTGGCTACCGACCTGACGAAAGCGGGCATTTATGCCGAGGCCATCCACGGCAACAAGTCGCAGACCGCCCGCCAGAATGCCCTGTCCAACTTCAAGAGTGGTCGCATCCGCGTACTGGTCGCCACCGATATTGCCGCCCGCGGCATCGACGTGGAAGAACTGTCGCACGTGATCAATTTTGAACTGCCCAACATCCCCGAAACCTACGTACACCGCATTGGACGTACCGGACGGGCAGGTAAAAGTGGCGAAGCCATTTCTTTCTGCGAGGGCGAGGAACTGCCTTATCTGAAAGACATTCAGAAACTCATCGGTAGTGTGGTACCCGTGGTAGAAGAACACCCCTACGTAGCCGAACTGACCATGCCCACCACGTCCCAGGCTACCGGGCGGAATGGCCAGACCCAGTCCAACGGCCGTCGGCAGCAGTCTTCGGGCCAGCAACGCTCCAACGGCGGCAGTCAAATGCCTGCCCGTCGACCAGAAGGTGCCCGCAACGACCGACCAGCCCGTGCCACTAATGGCCGCGATGGCAATTTTGGGCGGGACGAGCGGCGGGATTCGTCGGAGCGGAGCGAGCAACCCGCTTCGCACCAGCATTCGTCGCCGCGACCACCCTCACCGCGTGCACCCCGCCCGGAGTTCCGGGAGGGCCAAGAGCCACGCCCGCGTTCGCAGCAGCCAAAACCAGCCGCCAAATCCGGTACGACGGAAGTGGCCTCGGCCATCCGTAACCGTTTCGCTTCCATTTTGGAAGTGTCCGGGTTGGAAAAGCAGGAACGCGCGCCTAAGCCGAAGCCCAACTACCGCGATCGGGACAGCAACCGCGCTGCCGGGACGGAGAAGAAGGGTAGTGGCAAGTGGTAAGATCGTTTTGATCGGTCCATGAAGTTGATAAAAAAAATCCCGGCAGCATGGGCTGACCGGGATTTTTTGGGTGGTAATGTTTGGTGTTTTCCATGTAGCCCCATTGGAAAAAATAAAGGCAGAAAGTGATGGCCAATAGGTTTTACAGGATTTTGTCTCGGCAGTATCCGGCACCGAATATAAAGTTGTGCAGTTGGTCATCTTTAGGGCGATAGATGGGTCTTGGACTAGTGGGAAGCCTTTAAAGTTGAGTAACTTTTCCGGTGCCATTGGCAGCCTCGACCTACAGGGCAATTCCATTTACATTAGTGGTCTCTCTTCTTCCAATGGAATTACCTTCACCTTCACGCCTATCGTCTCTGCACCGGCTGGAGGTGGGAGCGTAACCGGCCCGCCTAACACCAACCCACTGGATAACCACTTTCAGAACCTGTTGACCGATCCACTATATAATTTTGAGGAATACTTGTACGACCACAACATTGACGAGGGTATTTTTGATTATCTGGACAATACTGGCAAGACGGTATTATCAAATGTGCACTCCCTGATCGATCCAATCAACGATTATCTGACAGCTCAAAATTCTTCGGCGGCACGAGCCTTGGTGCAAGCGCACCTAAGTGCGCTTGCCAACAAGCCAGCATACTTCACTAGAAATCAAGTGGCTGGCTTCCCATTGGTACTTAGTCATAGAATATTACTCACAGCGATACTGACCAATTTTGGATGCACAGCACATAGAGTGCATCCCTTTGACTAACAGAAGTGACACTTTTCAAAAAAGTGTCACTTCTTCTGGCTGTCGAAACACCAATAAAGAAATCCCGGTCAGCATTACGCTGCCGGGATTTCTTTACATTAAAGATCCAATAGAAATCCACCATCAGGCATATTCTGCCGTTTCCATCACCGCTTCCAGATCTTCTTGCAGATACGCCCGGATAATATCCAACAACTCTTCGTGCGGAATACGGGTACAATCTGGATCGTCGGCGGAAAAATCCCAGAAACCGGAGTTTGTCAAATGGCCGTAATGCCAGTCGGGGCGATCAATAATGGGGTAGGAACAAATGCCCAGCACCGGAATCCCTTCCAGCAGTGCCTGGTCCACCTCATAGAGCAGACGCCGCCACCATTGCTCCCGAAGTCCGCCATAGCAGCCCGTTTCAGTGATGATAATGGGTACTTGATACCGATCGTACACCGACCGGATAATGTCGTGGAAGCCCGTCCGCAACGGGCTATCCCAGTCTAGAGGCCGAATATCGAAGTGCGAATGGTTGCTTTCCGGGTCGTAGCGGATAGAGACTTCCTCTTGGTTGTAGATATAATAGTTCAACCCTACAAAATCCAGGTAGTCTGGCTGTCCCCCCAAATCCGGGCGCACCCGACCAGATATAATGTCCCAGGCCTCGTGTACGGCTTCCCGAAAATCCGCTACAAACCGATGCACCGGAATGTCGCTGTCCGGCTGGGCAACACGGTGCATAATCGGGTCAATATGAACGAATTTTACTTTCTCGTCTATGTCCCGAATGGCTTTGATGGCCTCGATCACACACTTGGCCAATTGTGCTTTCAGGTGGCCGCCCCGATGAAACGAATAAGGTGCCCATACGCCCACTTCAGCACTCATCCAGGAGAAAAAGGACATTTCATTGAATGGAATGATGTACATCGCGCCATCGGTGTAGCGGCGGATGGTTTTTACAGCTTCTACCGCATAGGAGGTAAAGCGTTCCACCAGAGTATGGGAAAAAGGCCCTGCATCGTCCGGGAGGTCAAAATGGTTCAAACCCCAAATGACCTGCATACCCTCTTCCCGGGCGATTTGCATGATTTCTTCAAAAAACGAAAAATCGTACTGTCCGTTTCCCCGATCAATCTGGTGCCACGAGAGTGACTCCCGTACCGTGGTAATGCCGATGTCTTTCAGCAGTCGGTAGTCGTTGCGGCATTGCACATCGTGCTTGGTCGTGCGCAACATATTGTGCCTTTGTCCGTGTTCACTCCGGGCAAAACAGGCCTCAAATCCCCCCATAAAGAAGGAGGAAAAAATGGTTGGATGTAGCATGGGTGGTGAGTTTTGGTTTTCGGATAAACTAATAGTATCAATGCAGGATACTGTAAAATGATAGAGTACGTAAATACTTGAGTATTTGACCAAAAACGTGTAGTCACGTAAATTGATCAAATACTCGTATATCCAAAAGTTCTATTTGCAATATAATTACTGCGCCACCTGGCCAGCTGGCATAGGTACCGATGGTCGTGTCGGCATCTTTTTGGCGAACGATGGGCCGGGAACGGATTTCTTGCTGGTCGCCTTCTCAGCGGCCGACGCTTTGGTCTGAGTTTCCAGACGCGCAAACAAGTCCAGGGCGTTTTTAAAAGCCTCGTCCATGTTGAAATACTTGTAGTTGGCCAAACGTCCGACGAAATACACGTCTTTCAACTGATCGACGGCTTCTTTATACTTGTTGTATATGTCGCGGTTGCGTGGGTTCAGTACCGGGTAGTAAGGCTCTTGCGTGGCCGGGTCGGTGATGTCCACGGTGAATTCCCGCGAGATCGTCGTCGTCGGGTGTTTTTGACCGGTCATGTGCTTATACTCGATGATCCGGGTGAAATTGCCGTCTTCCAGGGACGGGTAATTGATCACCGAATTTTCCTGAAAAAACTCTTGCTGCACGTTTTCCATCACGAAATTGATGGAGCGGTATTCCAGTTTTTCTTCCAGCGAGTATTTAAAATCGAAAAAACGATCAACTGGCCCCGTGTAAAACAGTTTTTGGTAACCTTTGATATCGTGCCGAATGTCGAAGAAGTCGGTGTTGAGGCGGACCGTGATATTCGGGCTGGCTAACATTTTTTCAAACATTTTGGTGTAGCCGCCTTCGGGCTGCGCCTGGTGCTTGTCCGAAAAATAACGATCATCAAAGTCCGTGCGCACCGGGATGCGGTTTAGCACGGCGGCATCCAGTTCGGCGGGCGACTTATCCCACTGTTTAATCGTATAAGTCTTGAAAATCTTCTCATAGAGTACCTTGCCCACGCGGGCCATAGCGGCCTCCTCGCCATTCTGTGGGTTTTCGCAGTGGACTTGGTTTTCGGCCAACCACGCCTTCATTTCTACTTCGTTTTGCAGTTGTAGACCGAATATCTTGTTTACCGTAGTAATGTTTACTGGCACCGGCACCAAATGGCCGTCCACTTTGGCCAGTAC